>JAQUSM010000029.1 GCA_028715095.1 Candidatus Omnitrophota bacterium | reverse complement strand
GCTGCCAGCCTTTTTAGCCGCGTTGACAAACGCAAAAATCAACACCAGCAATAAAACCCCTGTTACACCCAATTCAATTAAATCTTTCCGGCGCATTTTCTTAAATTAACAGATACAAGTTAAACCCCGCGTTTGCCCGGACCTTTCCGGGAAACCGGTTATCCTTGTTAACATTTAAACTGGCCACGCTGACAAACGCCGGCAAAGAATTCTTTAGCTCTGTCAGGTAACTTACCAAATCCTTATAGAAACAAACTACCTCTATTGTTATCGGCAGATAGCAAACCGCCTTCCCGTCGATCAAGACCTGCTTGCCGGACTCGTCCAGGAATTCGGCGCGTAAACCCGGCTGCAAGGATACGACATCTATATTCATTTTACGCGCAACTTCGCTTATAATCCTTAAGCTTGCCTCCTCCTTCTGGGGGAATCTGCTATTTAAATATTGCTGCCTCTCTTTAAGCAGATGTATTGCCTCATCCCTGCCCCTGGAACCGGCTAAAAGAATCTCGATGCCCTGAATCTGTTGCTGCGTTAGAGCCAATTCACGTTTAAGCCCGGTAATCTCTTTGCTGCTGGGAAAATACAAGAATAGCCAAAACAGCAGGAAGAAAAACAAGACTGCCGCCCCCATAATGATTATGTTTTTTTGACTTTCGCTTATATCGATCTTTAGTAGTTTCATTTATTTAGCCAAAACGCACTCTATCTCAAAACTGTTTACCCCCTGCTCATCCTTGGAGCTGGTCAAATTTGCCTCCGCGACGAATTTCGAAGCTTCCAGGCTGTTCATAAAATCCGTCAGTACCTTTTCTACTGAATCTTTACCGGCTGTCACTATGCCGTTAAGGCGCATTGAATGGCCGGACTGGTCAAAATCAAATTCATTAAGTATGATGTTTGCCGGCACTACCGAACCGATCAATTTCAGCAAGCCGCCCGCGGGCACCTTTGCCGTATTGACCTTCCTGATCAGGCCTTCTTTTAAGTCCACCGATTCCTTAATAGTCTTAATCTCTTCAACGTTTTGTAAATGCAGCCTGGCAATCTTTAAGCGTTTTTTATAATCACGGATCTGGAAGTTAATTACAAACCAGGAAAAAACAAATACCGAGCCGATAGCAAGGGCGGCGATCCGCAGGACGGACTTCTGTATCAACTCCAGCTTACGGCTTCTTATCTCAGGCGGCAATAAGTTTATTCCGGAATCCGACAAGCCCAACCCTATAGCGCTGGAAAGCTGGCCTGCCTCCAGAAAAAATTTCTCAGCGCCCAGATTCCCTATATCAAGGGATCCCGGCAGGGGCAATTTTTCTATCCTTATTTTAAGCTGGTCTGCCAGATAACTGTCAAGATTCTTCAGGTTTGCCCCGCCTCCGGTAATATATAAGACTTCCGGGTTTCCGGAGCCGCTTTCAGAATTAAAATATTCAAAGGAACGCTCCAGCTCTTTAGCCACCGTCTCAAGCAGCGGCCGCATAAGCGGGATGAGCTGGCCGGCTTTTACCCCGTCATCAAATTTAACTGTTTCATCAACGGGGATGCCTGTCTGGCGTATCAACTGTTCGGCCTTATCAAAACAGATTTCAACCTTGCCCTTATCAGTCAACAGGTTGCTGCACAATGAAGCGGAAAGCTTGGAAGTAGAAAAATTCAGGCCCCTGACAAAACTCAACCTGTTCTTTTGATAGATGGAGATATACGAATGCGACTGGCCTATATCAAAAATAGCGCTGGTTTGCACTCCCGGGGATAACGCGTCCAATATCCCGCAGTAATTGAATACGCTGCTTGATATTCTTTGGGGGATAAGCCCGCAGGCGGCGGCCGCTGAAACATATTTATCAATTACATCTTTCCTGGCAAAAACACAGAAAATCTCAATTTTCTTGGCGCCCTCGCTGTCTGCGTATTCACGGACAACCTGTAAATCCGAAACGCTTTCCTCGACGGCAAAAGGAAGCTCGCCCTTGAGCTGCCACTTCACCGCTTTCAGCAGCTCCTCCTTAGGCATATGCGGAAGGCTGAGCTTTTTGATAAAAATACCCTCGGGATCAGAGATACTCAAGTAAGCTTCCTTGGCAAAAACGGTATTGCCTTCAAGGATCTGCTTAAGAAAAATACTTAAATCCCCGGATGCGCTTGAGGTTGCGTCAAATTCCTTTAAAGCGTATCCCAGGAGCCTGTAAACGCCTCCTCCGTCCTGCAGGCAGGCAACTTTAATAAACGAGCCTCCGAAATCAATGCAGGTGATCCGCTTGCTATTCTCCCTGAATTTTAGAAACTTAAGCCACTCCATAATTTATAAACCTTTTATCCAATTATTGAAATTTCTTTACGGATACCGATGAAGCCTGCTCTGACTGGCCCTGCCAATCATTATACAAACCTGTCCCGCTTTTAGCAATTAAAATCATCCTGATGCGCCGCACGTTGGCGGCTATGGCGGTGGTTGCCCCATTTATGTCATAATAAGTAAAAAGCGATCCGCTCTTTCCGCTTAAATTCAATCCGGCAGCATTCGCATAAGCCGGTATAGCCTGCTCTGCCGCTCCATTTATCGAACGGTACAATTTATTTGTGCCGGTATCCATCCGGAAATAAACTGTCTTTCCGTCACCGTCAATAAAATCCACCCGGTTGGCATTAATAGCGGTAATGGCCCTGCTAAAACGCAAGCCCTTGGCCTGGATATCGCCTTCGGCCATAATATTTAAAGCATCCGTTGCCAGCTTATCCATGCCTAACTGGTTGGGGATAAATACGGAATTCTTTACGGTATAAGCCATAATCCAGGCGCCTGAGCCTGCCAATACGCCGATTATGGCAATTACCATAATCAACTCAATAAAAGTAAAACCTTTTCTAAACCTCATAAGCCTGAAGTTACATTCTTGGCAATATATGTTTTTAAAGTGACCAGGACATCCGCCTTGCCTGCTCTGGTTACGCTGATAGTGACTAATTTTAAACTCTCCGCCGATCCGGCGCTGCCTTGAGCGTAGGTTACGGTGCGGCTCAAATTATAATCATACCCCTGGTAATTGTTGAAAGAGGCGCTGCTTAGGCTGGCATAATCAGTATTAAGCGCCTGCTCCATATCAAAGCGGGCTAAATTTAAGGCCGTGGTGTAATCCTGGGAGACAAATACGCTTTGCACATGTTTACCCAAAGTAATAGAGATGGGCAAGGCAATAATACCGACTACGACTATCGCCATAATCAGTTCAATTAAAGTAAAGCCCCTCTTACCGGTTTTTCTACGGGACAACTTGATTAACTTCATCATAATCCGAAATGTTTCCGTTAGCCGTATTATAAGTTGCCTGAATCGAACGGTATTGATTTGAGCCGGCAGTCTTGCCCATGCTTGTTATAGTAAGACCGGCAGCAGCCTGCGTACAAACAGAGCCCTGGTCCGGCCAGGCTGTACAGGCAGTAGTGGTAGTCTCGTCAGTCATATGAAAGCTTAAAGTAATAACCGCGTTAATCATGGTGCTGTTAAATTGTATAAGATCAATAGCGCGTGTGGTGTTGGCGGGTATTGTAGTATTATTAATATTTACATCGGCAGGGCTGGAATTTGCGCTCCCTGACCAAACGGTTGAATTATTAATCTTGATTTGAGTCATCCTTCTGTTGCTAATGCTCCAGGTAACAATCATCCGGTCGATAGTAACAGAGCTACCCGAAGAATTCCTTATCGTTACTCCCAGCAGGCGCCTGTTATTGCTCCCCAGATGGGCATTTGTAGCATCGACCACCAGCGCCCCCGCGGCACCGCCGCTGCCTCCGTTTGCAACCGTAGAAACGGTAAAATTATTATTCGCGTCGATATTGACAGCAGCATTGGTAAGGGTCGCGCTGTTGCGGTATTGGTATAAAGCGTAATTAATTCCGGCGGCGGCATTGTAAATGCAGCGCTCCTGTCTTTCCGCGCTATTGATCTGCCCATACCAGCCGGCTATAAAAGTAGAAAGCCCTAAAACCGAAATAGACACAAAAACAATCAGCATTACCGCGGCGATAAGAGCAATGCCTTTTTTTTGTTTAATCATTTTAGATAATTTTATTATAAAGCGCAAGGCATCTTAAAAGATACTGTTCAAGACGCCTTGCGCTAAAATTGTTTAACCCCTTATTTAAATTCTCCGGTTCCCGGGGTATAGGTATAGGCACCGCCTGCAGGTCCGGTGTAAGTCAACCCGCTCTTAGTCCAATCAGAGGTAACTCCGCCCTGCTGTAAAACCGTGATAAAACAGGGAGTGGTGGCATCACAGGTTGTAGTAGCTGAATCCAAGGTTCCCGGAAACGCCTTGTTCTGCGCGAAATATGTATAAATTCCGGCGCGTACCCCTCCGACAACGCCTTTTTCCGCGGCATCCTTAGCTGAGGCCTGGAGATCGAAATACTTAGGCACGGCGACTGCCGCCAAAATACCAAGGATCACGATAATCAT
Source organism: Candidatus Omnitrophota bacterium (assembly GCA_028715095.1). Lineage (GTDB taxonomy): Bacteria > Omnitrophota > Gorgyraeia > Gygaellales > Profunditerraquicolaceae > UBA6249. The sequence continues at coordinate 5,084 of JAQUSM010000029.1, read as the reverse complement.
GATCAATTCAATTAATGTAAAACCCCTTTTCATTTTTGCTCCTCCTATAGTTTATATTCTATTACCAAGTTTCATAACCTTTTGTTGTTGAACCAACCACCCCCTTCCTGGAATCATAATAAAGACGACTGCCAAAAACATCCAATGGCTCTCCATGCTCATCCTGTTCAAGCGAACTTAAAAATTTCTCTTTAAAAATAAGCTCATCCGTTTTAGATAACCTGTGGCTTGACTGAACAAGCACCTTTAAGTCCTCCGGGTAATACCCTTTTAATTCTTTGTACAACACAACCAGCATACGGAAATTATTCAACTGGTAACGCAGGGCAACCTCACGGGAATTCTGCGCAAGCGCCCCGATAAAGGCGCCGAATATCCAGATCAAAAACCCGATGATTGTCAAAGAAACGGTTAAATCCAAAAGAAGCAGGCCGCTTTTATCTTTCTTAAATGGAGCTGGCCGGGGCAGCGGGCGCATTATTTCTTAAAGATGCTCATTAAGTTCCACATCGGCAGGAATATGCCCAAAGCCATAAATAAAACCCCCAGGCCCAAAACAAAAATCAGTATCGGCTCAATTAATGAAGTCAGGTTGTTAATGGTATAATCCACCTGCTCATCATAATAATCAGAAACATGGATAAGCAGCTCGTCAAGCTTGCCGGTCTCCTCTCCCACCGAAACCATTTGTGTCACTATGGGAGGGAACAGGCCGCTGACTTTCATCGGCTCGGCAATACCCTTGCCTTCCATAACATTATTCCTGATATTAGTTATGGCCTTGGCAACAATCTCATTGCCGGTTGAACCGGATGAAATATCCAGGATCTTTAAGATCGGGATACCGCTGCGCATAAGCGTTCCGGTAATACGCGTAAAACGCGCGATAGAAAGCTTTAATATTAATGGGCCAAAAACCGGGACCTTTAGTTTCAAGCTGTCCCAGGTGAACCTGCCAATTTTGGTATTAATGTACTGCTTAAAAAGAAAACGCGCCGCGATCCCGGCAAAAATTAATGCCCACCAAAGCTTAGTTACCGCGTAATTAATCCACAGAAGCACCTGCGTCGGTAAAGGCAGGGCCTTGGAGTACTGTTCGTAGATTTTGGCATAACGCGGGACAACTAAAACAGTCAGCACGACAAAGCCGATGATCATGGCTACTACTACAATGATAGGATAACGGGTCGCGGATTTAATCCGCAGCCGGATTGTTTCATCGTGCTCGCTTAATGTCGCCAGCCTTTCTAAAACCTCATCCAGCCTGCCGCTGGCCTCTCCTGAAGCGACCATATTTAAATAAAGGCTGTTGAATATCTTGGGGTAATTCTCTAATGCGCCGGATAAATTTTTACCTGATTCGATATCCCGGATTATCTGGCTGATAACCTCTTTAAAGGTTTTATTCTGTACCTGTTCGCGCAAAGCGCTTAAGGAAAGCAAAATCGGCAGGCCTGCTTTCTGCAAGGTTGCCAATTGCCGTGTAAACATATTCAGTTCAGAGAACTTTATCCGGGTGGCTGGACTGGAAAAATTAAGCGATAGGCCGGACTCTTTTGCTTCTGCTATGGAAATAGGGGTAAAACCCAGCTGGATCAGCTTTTGGGCTACGGCATCTTCACCTTCGGCCTCCATTATTCCGCGGGCCTCTTTACCGAACTTATCCCTGCTTTTATACTGATATTTAGGCATAAATTATTCTATTTCAGTGGCCCTTAATATCTCCTCGATGGTAGTTAAGCCTGCTTTGGCCTTTTCTAATCCGTCTTCACGCAAAGTCTTCATCCCCAGCTCAACCGCCTTTTTCTTGATCGCGTCAGCCGAATTTTTCTCTTCAACCATTTTACGGATAGTTTCATTAAGCACCAATACTTCAAATATCCCAATCCGGCCGGTAAAGCCGGTATTTTTACAAAGAGGGCATCCTTTGCCTCGGAAGAATTTCGCCTTAACATCCAGCCCTAAATCCTCTAAAGCCGCCGGCGTAGGCGAATATTCTTCTTTGCACTTCGGGCAGATCTGGCGCACAAGGCGCTGGGCAACAACAAGGATTAATGAACTGGAGATTAAGAACGGCTCCAGCCCCATATCGATCAGGCGGGTCAGGGAACTGGAAGCGTCATTGGTATGCAAGGTTGAGAAAACCAGATGCCCGGTTAAAGATGCCTGGATAGCCACCTCCGCCGTCTCTTTATCGCGGATCTCGCCGACCATAATCACATCCGGATCCTGGCGCAAAATTGAACGCAGGCCATTGGCAAAAGTAATCTCCGCTTTGGGGTTTACCTGGGTCTGGCGGATCAAGGGCAGCTCATATTCAACAGGGTCTTCAATCGTAATGATATTTTTTTCCATTGAGCTGATTGTGCTTAAAGCGGAGTAAAGCGTAGTGGTCTTGCCGCTGCCGGTAGGCCCGGTAACCAAAATTATCCCGTTTGGCTGCAGGATCATCCTGCTGAATATTTCCAGGCTAGCCTTGCTAAAACCCAGGTCTTTTAATCCTAATAAAATAGAGGAACGGTCCAGCAAACGCATGACCACATTCTCGCCGTGGACTGTAGGAAACGTAGAAACCCTGATATCCAAATCCTTATTTTCCAGCTTCAGGCTGATTTTTCCGTCCTGCGGCCTTCTGCTCTCGGCGATATCCATCTCTGCCAGTATCTTCACTCTTGAGATAACCGCGTTCTGCAGTTTCTTCGGCAGGCTGTGCACTTCATGCAGGATTCCGTCAATACGGTAGCGCACGCGCAGGGCCTCCATCTCCGGCTCTATATGTATATCGGATACGCGGTCCTTGACTGCTTCGGAAATCAAAATATTCACCAGCTTTATTACCGGCGGCTCCTCGGCGGACTCCATCAAGAACCCTTTATCAACCGGCAATTTCTTGCTTTCAATGCCCTTTACGATCTCTTCAACGGAATTACCCTGGCCATAATAAAAATCCAGGACCTTCTCGATGCTTTTTGAAGAGACCAGCACCGGATCCACCGAACCTGCCTTGCTGATCCTGCGGACATGGTCAAGCGCCTGGATATCGCTGGGGTCGGCCATCCCCACTGTCAGGGTATCCATAATCTTGAAAAGCGGCACTACCTTATATTTATTGGCGATACTTTCCGGGATAAGTTTGGTAAGCTCGGCGTCAATAACATAATCCTCAAGGTTCATATACAGGAAGCCCGAGGCATTAGCCCTGGCTTCGGCAATATCCTCCTCGGTGATAAAGCCCAGCTTCTCCAAAGCCTTTTCAAGCTTAATTCCGGTGCGCTTTACCTCATCCCTGGCCTTCTCTAACTGCGGCTGGGTGATTAAATTCTGTTTTAACAATAAATCAATTATCTCCATATCATCTCCGGTTATTTCTTCAATAGTTGGGCTACTTTAGCCAAAAGTATATCCGGTTCAAACGGCTTGGATATATATGCCTGCGCCCCCGCTTCTTCGCCTGATTTTATATCAGATGCCTGGACGCGGGCCGTAAAAAATATCACCGGTATCTGCTTATATCTTTCATCCGTCTTAAGCATCCGGCAAACTTTATAACCGTCAATTTCAGGAAGCATGAGGTCAAGGATAATTAAATCCGGATTTTCATTCCGCGCCCTATCTAACCCTTCCCGGCCGTCGCTGGCAGAGATGACCTGATAATCATTTGCCTCTAATCTCATCGTAAGCATCTCTACGAGCCCCGGTTCATCATCTATAATCAGCAGCTTTGTTTTATCCATATTTTATTCAGACAAGCTTAAACCAATCTGGCCTTATTCACTAATTCCTGATAGCTGTCGGCCTCATCAGGATAAGTAGCCAGGCCGAAATTTATCTTTATATCATTGCTGAGCCCCTTACCCTCAAAATAGCTTCTTAATGCGTGTTCGATCCTGCCCTGCACAACAAGCCCGCAGTTCTTATCGCAATCCCGCATGATGATAAAGAATTCATCCGGGTATATCAAGGCTAGATCTTTTCCCCTGTACAACTGGGCCTTGATAGTTTTGAACAAATCTTCCGCTAAACCATCATATATATTTTTTATTTTATCAGAATAACCGAAAGTTACAATAGCTAAAGTCAGGCGCATGTTTGACCTAATCGCCTCGCTGATAGCATCTTCAATATGCTCCCTGGCGTTTTCATTCGCCGGATATTTGGGCAGGGTGAACATAAATTTTGTGCCCTGGCCGGCGGAACTTTCTACCCTGATCTTGCCCCTGTGCAATTCAACCAGGCCTTTGGCAATAGAGAGCCCTAAGCCCGTCCCCTTTTCCCCTCCGCCGGGAGTGCGCCCAAATTGCAAAAATTTAGTAAACACCCTGGGGATATCCTCTTTTGCAATGCCGATACCTGTGTCGCTGACTGTGAACTCCACCTCATTTTCTCTTTGCGCCAGAGAAATATCGATATGTCCTTTCTCGGTAAATTTAAGGGAATTACCAATCAGGTTAGTAAAGACCTGCACTATCCTGTCTTCATCAACATACAAGTTTAAACCCTGCCCCTTGGGTAAATTATTTCTTATCTCCAGCTTCTTTTCTTTCGCCATATTTTGAAACGAGGCGATAACATTCTTTATCAAGACTTCCATATCAACAGTCTTCTTTTTAAGCTCCACCCTGCCGCTCTCAATCTTAGAGATATCCAGAAGGCTGTTGATAATCCTGGACAGCCGGTCGATATTATTCTTGGAGGTAGTAAGGATTTTGCTCTGTTTGGAATTAATAGTGCCGGCAATCCCATCCAGGACCAGGCTGACGCCTTCTTTAGTTATAGAAAGCGGGGTGCGCAGTTCATGAGAAACCATAGCGACAAAATCCGATTTTAATTGGTCCAGCTTCTCTAGCGCCGTATTTTTATGCTCCAATTCCTCCAGCATCATCTTGCGGTCGGTAACATCCTGCATCACCCCCACTAACCCGGCAATCTTTCCATCCGGACCCGGATAAGTGGATTTGCTCAAGAGCATTATATGTTTTTCACCTTGCGCGTCCAGTATTTCAGACTCGTAAGTCTTGGAGCCTCCATTGGGCAGGCTGAAAAGTTCTGCGTCTATGCGGTAATTTATTTCCGCGGGCTGCTGC
>JAQUSM010000028.1 GCA_028715095.1 Candidatus Omnitrophota bacterium | reverse complement strand
AACATATGATTGAGTCCGGAGGAGTTTTTATCCAGGCAGAATCTGAATTAGCGGCGATCAATATGGTTTTCGGCGCCTCAGCCGCAGGAGCCCGGGCAATGACCTCTTCTTCAAGTCCGGGCGTAAGTTTAAAACAAGAAGGGATTTCATATATGGCAGGAGCAGAGCTGCCCGGAGTAATTGTGAATATTATGCGCGCCGGACCCGGCTTGGGCAATATCTGGCCTGCCCAGACAGATTATTTCCAGGCAACCCGCGGAGGGGGAAACGGTGAATACAGGACTATAGTTCTTGCCCCTTCATCGGTAAATGAAGCATATAATTTAATGCAGAAGGCATTTGACCTGGCGGATAAATACCGGATTCCCGTGATATTGCTCGGAGATGGTATTTTAGGCCAGATGATGGAACCTGTATCGGTGCATAGCCCGGATTCCTTAACCAATAAAAAGGTAAATAGCCTGCCGGTTAAAGAATGGGCGCTGACAGGATGTAAAGGAAGAAAACCAAATTTAGCGGCATCGTTCCGCCTTGCTGAAGGTAAATTAGAGGAACATAATATACACCTGCAGGAAAAATATAAAAAAATCCGGGATAATGAGCAGGATTTCGAGGGATTATTCTTAGATGATGCCCAGGTTGTCCTGGTTGCTTATGGCACGATGAGCCGCATTGCCAGGGGGGCAATGAATAAATTAAGGGAAAAAGGAATCAAGGCAGGGTTGCTTCGTCCAATATCCCTGTGGCCGTTTCCCGTAAACGCATTCACTAAAAACCCGGGGCCAAAGACCAGGTATTTAGTAATAGAGATGTCTTATGGCCAGATGGTTGAGGATGTCAGGCTGGCTGTTAACGGCAGATCGCCCGTTGAATTCCTGGGCAGATCCGGAGGCGGAGTACCTGCAGAAGAAGAGATAATAAAAAAGGCTTGCGACTTAAATGAAAAAAATATTTAGCCGTTCAGAATCATTACGCGATGTGTCAACGCATTATTGTCCCGGTTGCGGCCATGGCATAGCCCACAGGCTGTTAGCGCAGACTGTGGATGATTTGGGTATTAGAGAAAAAGTAATCGGCGTTGCTCCGGTCGGCTGTGCGGTTGTTGCTTATGACTATTGGAATTTTGATTGCTGTGAAGCAGCCCACGGCAGGGCGTTGGCAGTTGCTACTGCTATAAAAAGAGTAAGGCCGGAAAATATTGTATTTACCTATCAGGGCGACGGAGACCTGGCTGCCATAGGCACAAACGAAACTATACATGCGGCCAACAGGGGAGAAAACCTGACCGTAATATTCATTAATAATGCCGTTTATGGTATGACCGGCGGACAAATGGCCCCTACTACTTTGCTGGGGCAGAAAACAGCTACTTCTCCGCGGGGGAGAAGCGCTGATAAGGAAGGGTATCCTTTGAAGATTTCCGAGTTATTAGCGCAATTACCGGCAGTAAAATACATAGAGAGGGTTTCATTGCATTCCCCGCAAGAAGTACTTAAGGCGCAAAAAGCAATAAAGCAGGCTTTTCAAAACCAGATTGATAATATAGGATTTTCATTAGTGGAAATATTATCTCCCTGTCCTACGTATTGGGAGATGCCTCCTAATAAGGCTGTGGAATGGATAAGGGACGTTATGTCTAAAGAGTTTCCTTTGGGAAGGATTAAATGATAGAGCGGATAATAATAGCCGGTTCAGGCGGGCAGGGAATTATGCTTATGGGTAAACTCCTGGCTGAAGCAGCGATGAAGGAAGGTAAATTTGTTACCTGGCTGCCTGCTTATGGCGCGGAGGTGCGTGGAGGAACAGCTCATTGTATGGTAACTATATCTGATGCCGAAATAAACTCTCCGCTTATCAGCGAAACAGACAGTTTGATTGTGATGAATTCTCCTTCTTTGGCGCGTTTCGGGAACAGGTTAAAAGATAAGGGGTTGTTAATAATAAATAGTTCCTTAGCAGGAGAATCTCCTGATGTTTCATGCGCGGCCAAGTTCCTTTCTTTTAGTTTGCCCTTTACGGATATCGCTTTAGGATTAGGTAATGTCAAAGTAGCCAATGTAATAGCCCTGGGCTGTTTTATCGCTAAGACAGCAATAGTGGATAAGAAGAATATTCTAGCCACCATTGAAGATATGGCTCCGAAAAACAGGAAGGACCTGGCGGAAATAAACAAAAAAGCTTTTTTAAAGGGAATGGAGTTAATAAAAAAATGGTAAGAGTACGCTTTGCCCCAAGCCCAACGGGAAATCTACATATCGGAGGCGGCAGGACCGCGCTGTTTAACTGGCTTTTTGCGCAGTCGCAAAACGGCAAATTTATCTTAAGGATAGAAGATACGGATCAATTGCGCTCTAAACAGGAATTTGTTGATGAGATACTCTTTAGTCTTAAATGGCTGGGTTTTCAATGGGATGAGCTTTATTACCAGAGCCAGCGTTTCCAGCGTTATCGCATGCATGCGGATAAGCTGCTTAAAAGCGGCCAGGCTTATATCGAGAAATCGCCCGAGGGTAAGGAAGCGGTAATTTTTAAGGTAAACGCGCAGAAGATAAGGGTAAGTGATTTAATCCGCGGCGAGATTGAATTTGACGCCGGCTTAATTAAGGATCAGGTTCTTATCAAGTCCGATGGTACCCCTACTTATAATTTTGCCTGCGTGGTAGATGACGCAGAGACAAATATCACGCATATTATCCGCGGAGACGACCATATCTCCAATACCCCTAAGCAGGTTATGCTTTATCAGGCGCTGGGATTTTCCCTGCCTAATTTCGCTCATCTCCCCCTGATTATGGGTATGGATGGCGGCAGGCTTTCAAAAAGGACGGGGGCAACTGCAATCAGCGATTACCGCAGGATGGGGTATTTACCCGAAGCTTTGATAAACTATCTTTTGTTATTAAGCTGGTCGCCCGGAGAAAACCGCGAAATAATCAATAAGCATGAAGCAATAGGATTATTTGATATAAAGAATGTAAATAAGACCGCGGCTACCTTTGATTTAAAGAAGCTGGACTGGATGAATAACCAATACCTGAAGAATGCGGATCCTCAAAATCTGCTGGAAGAGCTCCTGCCGTTACTTATCGAGAAGAAATATATCGCCGAAGGCGAATTTGACCGGGCATATGTTTTGGATTTGATAAAATTATTTCAGGCAAGACTGCCTCGTTTAAATGATTTTGTCGACTGGGCGGATTTTTTCTTTATGGAGGAGATCAAAATTGATCCGGCTGCGCAGGAGAAGTTTTTATCAAAAGACTTATCCGGGGAGTTCAGGCTTTTTATCGCCGAGCTTGAAAAGTTGAGTAATTTTAACGTTGAGAATATTGAGAAGGCTTTTCGGGATTTAGTAAGCAAGCTTAATATTGAAGCTAAAACGCTGATCCATCCGCTTAGGGTTGCTTTAACCGGTAAAACTATCGGCCCCGGGCTGTTTGAAATAATATATTATTTAGGCAGGGAAAGAGTAAAGAACAGATTAAGTAAGTTCATTGTCGATGAAAGGAGTAATAATGGTTAAGAAAATTAACTCGTTGTTTCTGGGCTTGTTTTTGTCTTCACTCTTGCTTATCTGCGGTTGCGCAACAGCTAAAGGCACAGCCAAAGGCTTAGCCAAAGGAGTATGCGCTGTAGGGGAAGGGGTAAGCGAAGGGGCAAAGAAAGATTGGGCGGCTGTGATGGAAGGCGACGAGTGGGTAAAAGATAATATGTGGTAAGCTCCTTGCATTTGGCCAATTATTGTATTATACTTTAATTGTAAATTGAAATTTTGGTTTACCACCAACTGATAAAGGCAAACCAGCAGTAATGCTGGGGCGCAAAGCTACCTGTCCGGTGAGCTAATACGGATAGAGGAGCTGCCAAAAGGGGAATGAAACCCTAAGAAACTCCTTTTAGGGTTTTTGTTTAATGCCCTGACAGATCTTCTGCCAGGGCATTTTTATTTTATGGGGTGGCTGATGCGCAGCTCAAGCCGATTCCGAAGAAAGAGCATCTTTGGCCCTGTCCGTAACTTAGTCTTAGGAACATTTCTGGGGGTTTTCTTATGTACTCCTTTTGTTTATTCGGAAGTACCCATAAACCTGCAGGCTATAAAAATTATCGAATCAGGCGGAGACTTTCTTGCTTTTAACTCCCGTACCGAATGCTATGGGCTTTATCAAATCTCGAAGGTATGCCTTAGGGATTTTAACGAGTTGAATCAGGCAACTTACACCGTGGAAGATTTGTTTAAACCGTCAATTAATGAAAAAGTTGCTTCCTGGTATTTTGGCAGGATACGCTACATGCTTAATTTTTACCGCATACCGGTATCGGTTGAAACCCTTATCGCTTCCTACAACTGGGGCATTACAAATGTGGTCCGCTGGTATGGAGAAGGCGCGGATACCCGGCAATTGCCCGAAGAAACAAGAAGTTACATCCAAAAGTATGGAGAGTTATCAAGCGCAAATCTATAGTGGATGTCCTTGCCTAAAAGTGCGGACTTTGCTATAATTACCAAAGTTGGCAAAGAAGAGCAGGCAGCAAAATCAGAAATTACTTTCCAGAAAAGATAGCCAGGTTTTTGCAGCCAAAAATCTTGTCTCCCCGGGGAAATAACGAGTAATCTTTTAATACGGCCGAAGATTCAGCCAAGGGAAAATTGGTCAAAAATGGACATTAAGAAAATCCCTATCTTATTTATCGGACAATGCAAAAATGGCTCCAACTCGATGACGCACTTTTTGCTCAGTCAAAAAGGATTTGCGGAAGGCGAAACTGTCAAGGCTTCCTGCAGAAAAAGAGTCGAAAAGAAAGATTATTATTCCAACTGGGAGGAAAATGATTTATCCGGAGCAAAATACCTCATTGATAAATCACTGATTGTACCTAACCGTGAGCATTATAGGGGTAAGGGCGATATTAAAAGAAATAAATTAATTTATGTGATTCGTAACCCATATTTAGGTATCAGGTCCCATTTCTTGGTCGCATTAAGGGGGGAGACCTGTTATAGCAAGTTTCTGCCTTTTGTGGCGCGTGATTATATAAACAAAGAAGAAATATTAAATTTAAACTTTAAACAGGTATGTTCGATTATCGAGCGTAATCCGCTAAAAATAGCGCATACAACGGTCGTTCCTCAGATTTGCCGCATTTTCCCCATGAAAAACATCTTTTTTACTACATTAGAAGATATAAGTAAAGATAAAAATGAATTAAAAAGACTGGAAAACTTTTTGGGGGTTAAATTTTCAGTCTATAGGTTTCCCCATAAAGGTAAAACAATAAATAAATATGATAAAGAGCCCGAGCTCTATAAGGCAGGGGAGAAGATTTTTAACAAACATAGCAAGATGATCTTTAAGAAATATATAATTAAGTCTGAGTGGAATTGGCTTTCAGGTTATTTTGGGAAGGATCTTGTAAAGAAATACAATATTGAATAGGTGCCGGCCGATGAAGTATGCGCAGGTTTTTGCCGTTAAGAAACGTGACAGGGAAAAACTGCTTAAACAAAAAGCTTTTGTTATCTGGTTTACCGGGATAAGCGGGAGCGGCAAGACGACCCTGGCCAATAAGTTAGAAAGGCAGCTGTACCGTTTGAATCATTTTACCTACCTGCTTGACGGGGATAGTCTTCGGCAGCATTTGCATAAAGAATTGACTTATACTACGAAAGACCGTCTGGAGAATATCAGGAGAAACGGCCAGATAGCCAGGATGTTCACGGATGCCGGATTAATCGTTATTTGTGCGTTTATGTCGGGTATAGACAAAGGCAGGAGGATGATTCGTTCTTTGTTTTCGCCCGATGAATTTGTTGAGATATACCTGGATTGTCCATTAGCCGTCTGCAGCCAAAGAGACCCTAAAGGGTTATATAAAAAGGCAAAATCCGGGAAACTCCGGCATTTAATCGGTTTTGACATCCCCTATGAACCTCCGAAACGCCCAAATCTTATTTTAGACACTTCAAAATCATCTTCCGATGAATGTACGCGCGTGATTATAAAATATCTTATAGAGAAAGAATATTTAACTAAAAGATAAATACGCATGAACCCCATTTTCATTATCGGTACAGAGCGCTCAGGAACGAACCTGCTCAGGTTGATTTTAAATACCCATTCCAATATAGCCATTCCCCATCCTCCGCACATCATGAAAAATTTTTCTAAGCTGGAACCGCTATACGGGGACCTGAAAAATGACGCTAATTTTAAAGCTCTGGTTAAAGATGTCGTCAAAATGGTAGAACTCCACCCTTACCCGTGGGCAGTTACGCTTAATGCGGAACGGATTTTTCGTGATGCCGTGGACAGGAATCTAATCAGCATATTCTTTTCTATATATAACCAATATCTTGAAAGTTCCTTTAAGGCCAGGTGGGGCTGCAAGAGCACTTTTATGATTTATCATGTTGCCTCTATCCTTAACTATTATCCGTCTGCCAAGTTCCTGTATATAGTTAGGGACGGCAGAGATGTCGCCGCCTCGGCCAAGAAATCAATTTTTAACCGCTATTGTGTTTATTATACTGCTCAGGTATGGAAAAAAGAACAGCAAATAGGCATGTATTGGCTGAATAAGCTCGATAAGCATAATATATTTTTATTTAAATATGAAAACCTTTTAGGTGATTCGGAAACGACGGTCAAGTCTATATGTTCTTTTCTTGATGAGCCATACCAGGAGAATATGCTTAATTTTTTCCATACCCCGGAAGCTCAAAAAAGCGGAAGAATAAGCGCGGCTTGGATAAATACCGCGCGTCCGATTATGAAAAACAACTTTGAAAAGTTTAAGGTAGAATTACGCAAAGATGAAATTGATTTGTTTGAAAATATTGCTTCGGAAGAATTGGATTATTTTCTATATCAGCTGAAGCGTCCTTTTTATGTTTCGGAAAATGCCCGTGCAAGGGGGATTAGGTTTAAGATATCTTATTTGGTTGAAGAGATCTTTTTAATGCTTAAGGTGCAAGTAGGGCATCTTTTTACCGATAAAAATAACCTGTTACGTTTAAGAAAATTCTGGTTTTTGAAATTTATCCGGATCTCTAGAGCTATAAAATGGAATTAGTTTACGGAAACCCGCGGGATTGCTTAAGGCGCGTAGTTGATTTCAGAAAAAGCGCGTTCCGAGAAATAGAGGAAAGATTCCCCGAGAAAACCTGGCTTAAAACTTCTCTGCGTAAGATTAAGAAAGTTGTCTTTATCAATTCATCTTCCCGTTCAGGCTCAAGCTTGCTATTTTCTACGCTCAGGAAAATTCCCGGCATATATTCTTTAAGCGGCGAGAGCGTACCTTTTTATAAATTAAACAATCTATCTTTCGGCAGGTTTGCTTCTGATGAAATTCCGCAGGATACGGCAGTTAATCCCGGCATCTTCTCGGATCTATCACGTGATTTTATAAGCGACCTATCTGTGGCTGGTGGTGAAAATAATATTTTTAAGGATAGTTTATTGGCAGAAGAATATATAGAAGACATCGTATTGCGGTTACCTATGCAGTGGCCGCAAATTTGTTTTTCTTACGACTCGCTTAAGGATTTGGTCACGGAGGCGTTTGCTTCGTACAGAGACACCGGCAAGGATTTTTGCAAGGAGGAATTTTACCTTGAACTGCTTAGTTCTTTAATGCAAAAATACAAAATCATAAATCCTTACTATTATGATTTGCCGGTCCGAATGATAAAAAGCAGGTTCCCTGAACTTGAGATCTCCTCCGGCCCTCCCAATAATATGCTAACAATTGAAGAGCCTCCATTTATTATGCTTTCCCCCAGGGCAAAGGCCACGGAAGCCGACATCCTTGGCAATACTCTGCTTTTGAAAACATCTATCGACTCTTATCGGATGGAATTTCTTGCATCTTTTTTCCCTGAGGCGCAGATAAAGACCATCCAGCTTGTGAGGAACCCTTTAGGCTGCATTAATGGTTTATGCGATGGATGGCTGCATAGGGGTTTTTTCTCCCATAAACTCCAATCTTTTATTCCAACCGCTGGCAACAGCGTTAAAATGTTAAAGATTTCCGGTTATTCGGAGTTAAGCGAATGGGGTAAATGGTGGTGGAACTATGATTTGCCTGCCGGCTGGCAAGATTATATTGATAAGCCCTTGGAGGAAGTTTGCGCTTTCCAATGGTATTCTTCCAACAAAGCAATACAAGAATACCTGGCTATTCGGGGGGAAAACCGCTGCCTTATCAGGTATGAGGATCTTATAAAGGGATTAGGGGCAAGGATTCAGGAAATAGAGAGGATTATGGATTTTATGGGGGTTTCCCGTCAATGTATTGGTCAATTAGGGCTTGAAAATTTACCTGTAGTACAGGCAACCGAAGAGCCGCGGCCATTCAGGTGGAAAAACAGACAAGAAAAATTATTGCCTCTTTTACAAATGAGCCAGATAAGAGAAATGTGCCTGCAATTAGGGTATGATAAGGATAATTTCGGGGAGTGGTTTTGATGAAATGTTATATGAATTCAGAATATCGGCCTCTTAAATCAGTATTATTAAGTATGCCGGTTCCGGAGATTAAGAATATTGATGAACCAGGTAAAATTCTCTATACAAAAATAATTGACTACGATATTCTGAAGAGAGAATTTGGCGAGCTGGTTAAAGCGTATAAAAAATTTAAAATAGAGGTTAATTTTATAAATACCAATAGAATCGCGTCTACCGACCAGAGATATAAATTCAACCTGATGTTTGCTAGAGACCTTTTCTTTATGACTCCGCGCGGGGCTATTTTATCCAGGATGTTTTCTGAAGTAAGGAGAGATGAGGTCAAATATGCTCAGAGGGCGCTTAAAAATAAAAAAATCTCCATAATTAAGCCTATTCAGGACATAGCAACATTCGAAGGCGCCGACGCTCTTTGGGTTAACGAAGAATCGGTTTTGGTAGGGGTAGGCAGAAGAACGAATTTAAAAGGATTCCTGGAGATTAAGGATGCATTAAGTAGGCAGGGCGTTCAATGTGTGCCTGTTCCTGCGCCTGGAGGGGTGCTTCATCTTTTAGGTGTTTTGCAGTTCGTTGATTCTGACACCGCCTTAGTAAGGACAGAATTGGCAGGTCCTAAGATTATCGGTTTATTAAAGAGATTCAAAATAAGAACCATTGCTATCCCTGAAAATAGAGAGGTAAAAACAAAATACGCTATGAATTTTGTAACGGTTGCGCCTAAAAGAATTATAATGTCCGCCGGCTGCCCGTATACAAAGAAGATTTATCAGGACTCCGGGATAAAGATAGCAGCCGAGGTCCCTGCTACTCAATTGGCCAATGCGGCAGGGGGCATAGCTTGCGCAACAGGGATTTTATCCAGAGATTAAATGAAATATTTATGTAAATTCTTGTTATTCACACTTCTGCCAATTTATTGTTTGAGCTTTGTATTTTTGGCGGGATCCGGTTCTAATGAATCTACGCATCCGAAGGCCAAAGAAAGCTATAACGTAATTCTAATCATTATTGATGACCTAAGGCCCGATCATTTGGGTTGTTATGGCTATGCTAATCAGACTTCTCCTGCCATTGATA
>JAQUSM010000027.1 GCA_028715095.1 Candidatus Omnitrophota bacterium | reverse complement strand
CCTGAATTGCAGGTCCACATAAAGGTCGGTCCCATTATAACGGCTGGTCAATATCTGGGCCAGGTTCTTAGTATCGCTGGCGATTTCATAACTATAACCATAGTTTTTAACATTCCAGCTCCCAATTAAATCATACGCATAATCTTTAAGGAAATCCTGCCGGTCGCGGCCCCATCCGTGAGCCACGCTAAACTTATAATTCTGCCAGGTTTCAGGAGAAAAGTTTAAATTAATGCCGCTCATAAATGAATGCTGCGCTTTATCAAAGGTTTCCGTAGCCAATGTGCCGTAACGGCCGCCGTTTTCTCTACCCCAAAAGAAGGTATAATCAAACTTATTGTCGAAAGCAGGCGAATAAAAATAAACACCCCTTAAATCCGCCCCGGGTATAGCCAAATTATTAAAATAAGGATTGTAATCTCCCGCCCGCAGGTTAAATCCTTTAAAATCACCCAGTTTACCATTAGTCAGGCCCGCGCTGACATAGGTCATATCAGTGGAGGTAGAAAGGGTCCTCTCTGTTATCGCCGCGTCAACTAACCCATAAGGAGTGGCCCCATACATATTTAAATTATGGATCCAAGAGTAAGTTCCGTTACGCCTGACTGTTTGCAGCCTGCGGCCAGTATAATAAGAATACCAGTCTAAATTATAGCGGAACTTGAAATTACCCATGTTTTCCTCTTCCTTGCGCATTGTTTCTTCCAGGGTCGGAGAATCAGTGACCGGCATAATACCGGTACATTCAATGCTCGTGCGGCCATTATCATCCCAGATGATAATAGAGGCTAAGCCCCTATTCTTAGCCGTAACAGAAATCTCATTATCATTTAACCTTTCCGCATAGAGGATATCCGGCTGGACAACCAGAAAACGCTTGATATTACTGCCGGTAATAATAACATACTTGCCTTCTTCAATCTCAATAGGCTGCTGCATAGGAAGCCTGGGGTCATTAAGTAAATAAATTGCCTGGGTTTTTATTTTTGCGTTAGTACCGGATTCGCCTGCTTCTCTCAACTCCGGGATAAAGATCTGGGAAGGGCTTATTCCCTCTTTTTCGATAGTTTTCTTGACCTTAACCTGGTCAAGGGCATTCTCCATTACCGCCTGCCTATCCAATCCGGCAGGAGAAGGACGATCAGGAAGAGCAGGTTTACTGCTGCCAGCGGCGCCTTTATTTAATTCTTCACTGATGAGCCCAAGATAGTAGATTGCGGGAGGGTAACCGGGTTCAGCGATAAGGGCTCTATTAAATTCCTCTTCAGCCTGCTGAAAATTGCCTTTTTTCAGATCCTTGATACCTTCTTCACAGAGGTATCCGGCAATCTGGCTATAAGCAAAAACCGGTTGAGGATTTACGATAATGCAAAAAAAAAATGCAAAAATCAGGAAGGATGATTCCAAACTAAAAGAAAGTTTTTCAGGTAATCTCCTGGGGATAAACAAAATTTTAATGAAGCTTGCCGACTTGGACAATTTTATTATTCTCTCCTATCGTAACCGAGGCCTCTTTGGTAATCACAGGCCCCCTGCCCATTCCTGCGTCCGTAAGCGCTTTACCAAGATCAACGGTTATTACCAGATCATAATCTCCGGCGGGAATTTCATCTTTCCAGGTGCCCAATAAACTTCCCTTACCGCCCGGGAAAGTATAAACATTATTAAAAGCCCCCCGGGCGCTGACTATCCCATCACTATTCATAAGGCTGAAACTACCGGAGGTAGTTATATCCGTATTGCCGGTATTCTCAAACTCCAGGGTTATATCCAAACCATCTTTTGCGTCTTTTGAAGGCTGGATATTTAAATTGTTTACTTCAGCTCTCCTTGAGACCGTCCCCTTTACTTCGACATAAAATAAAGTAGCCACTCTGACATTAACATCCAGCCCCGCGGAACGGCCGGAATCCACAAGAGAACCTTTGCCTATTGCTGTTTCAAAAAACAGGGAGGCAAAACGCGCTCCGGCAGCATCAGAAGGGATATTGACTGAATAGCTTATCCTCTGTTTCCCGAATGCCGGCAGAGTTACCTCTGCCGGAGAAAAAGTTATCCATGAACAAGCTGAAGCAGGAGTTGAGCCGGCAGGAAGAAACTCCTTGGCCCCCTCTCCTCCAGGCAGATAATACCAATCCTCCAGATAAAGCCGCATGCTTTTACTCTGATCAGTCGGATTATCCAGCGTAATTTCTCCGAATGCGCGCTCTCCGGGAGCAGCCACAATCCTGATTTTTGACTGATTCATAAAAGGCAGCTTATCTGCCCGCGCGACAGAAACAAGAAGGCTGCCCATAAGAAATAAGCAAGTGCCTATAAGACGAATCGATGATAACAAAATACCCCCTTTTGTAATACTTAAGCCAAGATACTGGTTGATTACGGCGTAAGTGTGATGGTAACAGAACCGGTGTAAGTGCCCGCCGGCGTATCCAGGCCGATCGGCGTTACTCCCGTAGCGTCATTACCTGCTTCTCCAGTGCCAATTCCGTAATATATACGTAACCAGCCTCCGGTTAACTGCGTCTTGGTGTAAGCAATATTCTGGCTGTTTCCAAAACTATACTTAGCTAACTCAGTGCCGACAGTACTGCTGGTTTGCTTGTTGAAAGAAACATTGACCTTACCGTTTAAATTGTTGGTCGCGTCCTTCTGAAGCGATACGCGTGTATGCGTCAAAGTCCAGACAGTGCCGGAATTATCCGTTACCCCAACATCCACAGCATAATAACTTGCAGGCAAAAAGATTTTATTTATGCTGTCCCAGGTCAAGGTCCCAAAACTAATCGTTGAAGCAGTAGTCCAAACAGTCCCGGTGACTTTACTGACAGTGACAGTTAATCCCCCGGTCATAGTAGGGACAGTGGCATTAACAGTAACAGTTTGGCTTGCCGCAGCCCAGGCACTTGTTGCGCAAAAAACAGCCGCCACAAGAACCACGCAAATAAGCATGTTTTTCATTTTTATCACCTCCTTTATTGATTTTCCCGTTTTACAATTATTATTCTCAAACATCCCGATCCCTCCTCCTTAAATTTCAGTTAATGTATAAGTTATCCGCGATGAATAATTGCCCGCGCCCAAATCAGGCGGGCAGATTAATTCATAGATTATTTTAAATTTATCGGCAGAGCCATATGAATCAGAAATAAATAAAAGCTGGCTGCCTTTTTTTACCGGCTCTTTACCGGGAATCCTTAAATTACCTTTAGTATTATCCACCGCAAGAGTCTGCAAAGAAAAGTTTTTGGCGGGAATTTTATCCCCCCGGTTATTCACCAATTCCGAAAGGACATTTTGCGTTACCTGATACGGCCGGCCAAGGTTTGATCTTACTTCAATGAGCACCTCATTTAAACGCGGGCCGTCGCTGGGTTTTATATCAGTAAAATCAATATTATAACGCTGGTCCTGGGGGGAAATATAAATCTCAAAGATACGCTCCTGCCTGATCTCCAAATCCAGGCCCCCCAAATTCACCTGCTTGCCCGCGGATTCTAAAAGATACTGGATACGCGAATGATAATTACCCGCTACCAGGCTTAATGGATCAGCCAAAGAATATGCGATTATAAAAACCTTATCCGCGCTGCCATCAGGCCGCGAAGAATATATCGTCTGAATATTGTTTGAAACCGGAACCGGCTGATTTATGGCCACCCCTTTTCGGGCATCAGGAACACTGAAAAGAAGATTGTTATTACTGATAAATTTTCCCTCCTGGGATTGAACCGGCTTTGAGAGCATTTGCATAATCCTAAACGGCCCGTTAAAAGAGCTGTTAATAGTAACTACCGCCTTGGCTGATCCACGCAAATCATTAGTATCCGAAGGATTAATTATAATAGAGCTTGCTCCTTCCGCGGGAGCGACAGAAACCGACAAAGAGCCGCCATCATTGGAAATAAACACATATATTTCGATAATTTTAGTTACCGGAAGAGCGGATGAACCGATTGGGTTTAATACCAAGCTAATCCGCCCGGTGTAATATCCCGGGGCAATCTCCTGGGTATCTTTAATAGCATATACCAAAGTAAAAGAATCGGCTGTACCGGCTGGGTCAGAGACATAAATGAGCTCATCATTCCTGACTACGATATCCCCGGGAGGAATACGTAAATCACCGAATCTGTTTGAACCGCGGAACCCCCTGACTACAAAATTGTCCCTTATGACAACCGAGGGATTGTCACGGTTCCGTAAGGGGCTTTCAATACGCTGGCGTATCTCATAACGGTTATTAACCGTATCATTTGATGTGGTAAATGTTATCCCGCGGGAAAAATTGTTCCGGTCAAACTCAAGCCGGCTTCCTCCCTGGTCAAGCGTGAAATTCAAATCAAAGACAGCAAAGGCTTCCCGGCAGAAAATTCCGGAAGCTGCCAAGACAAGAATTAAAATAATTGATGCAAATAATCTTTTCATTTTTTTATTATTGTAACATTTTCTAGCCTAGATTTCAATAAAATAAAAAACCGGACAAACCCAAATTAGGTTTTATCCGGTTAGATCACATGGCTCCTTTACTCCTCCAAGCAAAGGATCCCGAATATATTACTTTCAGTTGTGTGGTATAACTTTATCACTATTTTAGCCATTTGTCAAGATGAAATTTAAGCGGAAAGGAAAGCGGTTTCATATTAAAAAACCAGCTTCATGCCGTCATAAGCGGCAATTACCTCTACCCCTGAATCTCCGGATAATTTCTCCGCCTGCTTTAAGGGGTTCGCCTTAAGCATCGTCATACCAAAGTGGGTAAGCACGGCTTTCCCGGGTTTCAGTTTGTTGATAAGTATCCCCGCATCTTTAAGGCTGAGATGGTCAATACCCTGGCGCGGTTCATAAAATACCACCGCGATAATCAGAATATCTGTCTTATAAAAATCGGCTAATTCCGGAAAATACCTGGTGTCAGAAATCAAGCCGACAGTAGTCTTTCCAATCTTAAACTTAAGGCCATAAGTTTCACATGGATGGATATGGCGCATGGAAGTAAGAAAACTAAAATCCCCCACACGGTAACTGTGGTTTGCCTTGATAATCTGTATCTTTTCAGGAAAGCCGGCCGCATGCCTCAGGATAACCGAATCATTGCCAAGCGCATCAGAAGGGCAAAAAACTGTCCCCCTTTTCTTAAACCCGCCCTCGGTCATTGCCTCAATCATTACATTTATATCATTGGCATGATCTAAATGGCGGTGGGTCAAGATAATGGCATCCAGTTTTCCCGGATCAAGCCTTGGCCGGCTCGAGGCGCAGCGCACGATGCTTCCCGGGCCCGGGTCAATCAGGATATTATTCATGCCGGAAGAAATCCACAAGCCTCCGGAAGCGCGCAACTGTTTAATCATCACAAAACGCGCCCCCGCGGTACCCAGGAATTTAATATAATTTTCTTTCTCCTGATTTACTCTAACCATTTTTTCTTAAGTTCCGCGTTAATCGCCTGCATTTTAGAATAAGGGATTGTTTTTTCTTCATTTTCCCGGCGCAAGGAATCAAACTCCCTCCTTCTCTTGCTGCCGCAAATAAAATCTTCTACCGGACAAACGCGCGCTTTCAAAAACCTTACGGCCAATTGCACGCCCTTATCGTCGGAAACTACAACGATATTTCCGGGGTGGCCGGATTCCTCAACCAGTCTTTTAATCAGCTCATCCGCCTCAATCATGCGCGAAAACAGGCAGATCAATCCGTCCTCTTCGGGAACCTGCCCCCGGGAAGGAGGATAACCGTCGAAAACAAGGATAACCCTGTTTTTGGCGCTTCCGGACAATCTATTTAATCTTATAAATTCTGCAAGCGAATTTTGAATGTTTGAGGGATTTTTTGCGCCTGGTTTAAACCGGGGATGGTTGATCAGGTTGTACGCGTCGATGATGTACTGTAAAGACATAAATAACCCCTCCAATAGCTGAATAAAAAACCATGGAAGAAAATGATAAAAGAGACATGGCCAGGGCTAATTGTTTTATTACTCCGGCCTTGGCAAAATAAACTACGAATAAGCCCTCCCTTAACCCCAGGCCTCCTATAGAGATCGGAAGCAAAGTAATCGCGCTGATTATCGGCAGGAAGATAAGGAAATAGCTGAACTTTATTTTTACGCCTAAGGAAAGCCCGATTAAATAGACGCTTAGGGGAAAAATTACCTGGATGATAAAAGAAAGGACCAGGTTAGCGATAATTATATTCTTCTGATTACGGAAAACGTGGATTTCCCGGTGCATATCCTTAATCATCTCCCTGATCTTTCCTGCGCCAGGCACAGATAAGAACCTGGTTATCCTGGCATATATAAAATTATTAAATAGCAACAAAAGGATAACCGCCAGCAAAGTCGTGATTATCGCGACAGAAAAGAAAACTATTTTATCGCTTATAATCGTGCCGCCCAATAAAACAGCAATCAAGACTATAATCACCAAACCTATATAGCCGCTCAATCTATCCAAAAAAACCGTAGCGATAACCTGCTTGGCCTTCTGGGTATGCGAAACAATGTCCGCCGTCCTTACCAGGTCGCCTCCGATAGTGGAAGGAAGAAAAATACTAAAAAAAATACCCCCGCAGAAAGAACTGATTAGTTTCTTTAAAGGGGCATTAATCCCGGCAGCCTTAACCAGCATCTGCCAGCGCCAGAAGCCAAGGACATAACTCAGGGAAAAAATTAAGAAACCCAGGGCCAGCAATAATCTATCCGCGCCCTTTATGTCGTTTACTAAAACAAGAAGATCAATCTTGTTGAGCTTAAACAAGAGTACCAGAAACGCAGCGCTAATAACGATTCTTAACAAAAAGGACAACGCTTTTTTAAATCCGGGCATTTCTATTTAAGTTCTTCAGCGGTTAATTTACGATAGGCTTCCAGGTATTTTTCTGTTGTCCTGGAAATTATTTCTTCAGGCAGCGCAGGCGCGGGAGCTTCCTTATTCCAAGACAGAGTTTCCAAATAGTCCCGCACAAATTGCTTATCAAAACTCGGCTGGGGCCTGCCTGGCCGGTATTGTTCAAGCGGCCAGAAGCGCGATGAATCAGGAGTGAGCACTTCATCAATGATAATCATCCGGTTATTATAAATTCCAAATTCAAACTTTGTATCCGCGATAATAATCCCTTTTTGCAGGGCATAATCCCTTGCGCGCTTATAAACCTCTATGCTTGTCTTCTTTAAGCTGTCGGCCATATCCGGGCCCAGGAGGTTTTCAACATACTTCTGATCCACATTCTCATCGTGGCCGGCATCCGCTTTGGTCGACGGGGTAAATATAACCTCAGGAAGCTTATCTGATTCCTTTAACCCCGGGGGCAAGTTTATTCCGCAAACCGACTGTTTTTGCTTATACTCTTTCCAGCCTGAGCCGGAAAGGTACCCTCTTACCACGCACTCAACCGGCAAGGGTTTAGTTTTCAGGACCAACATTGAACGCCCGGCTATCTCATCTTTGTATTTTTTCAATTCGGGAGGGTATTTCTCTGAATCCGCCGTTATCAGATGATGCGCGATTATATCCTTGATAAAATCAAACCAGAAAACGGATATACGGGTTAAGACCTCACCCTTATACGGTATAGCGCAAGGCAGGACCACATCAAAACAAGATATGCGGTCGGTAGAAACGATTAAAAGCTTATCACCCAAATCATAAACATCCCTGACCTTGCCTCTGCGAAAAAGCTTGAGATCATTAAAATCCGTTTTTAATAAAACCTTATTTCTCATATTTCTTAAATCTTTCCATTAATGCATAATATTCATTCCAAAGCTCTTTTGGCAGGTCATTTTTAAAATCCCCAAAGAATTTATTTACCCCCTTTAATTCATCCAGCCATTCCGCCTTTTCAACCTTAAGCAGCTTCTCCAATGTTTTATCCGGAAGGGTTAATCCGGTCATATCAATATCAAAAGGATACGGCAGATAACCGATAGGAGTTTCCATGGCATTTACTTTATTATTGCAACGGTCTATTATCCATTCCAAAATCCTCAGGTTATCGCAAAAACCCGGCCAGAGGAATTTGCCGTGTTCGTCTTTCTTAAACCAGTTGACATGGAAGATCTTTGGCGGCCTGGCCATAAGCTTGCCCATATTTAACCAATGTTTAAAATAATCCGCCATGTTATAGCCGCAGAAAGGCAGCATAGCCATAGGGTCCCTGCGCACCTGCCCCAGTTTACCTACCTGGGCGGCAGTCAGCTCCGAACCCATAGTCGCCCCCACAAATACCCCATGCTGCCAGTTAAATGATTGATAGACCAGCGGAGCTACATGCTGGCGCCTGCCGCCAAAAATTATCGCTGAAATCGGCACCCCATGGTGCTGCTCCAGCCTAAAGGAAGCCGAAGGGCAATTCACAATAGGAGCGGTAAACCGGGCATTTGCATGCGCCCCTTTAATTATATTGCCTTGCGCATCTTTCATGTTCGGCTTCCATGGATTACCCTTCCAATCTATGCCCTGGCCGGGGATTTCTCCGTCGGCTCCCTCCCACCAAACTGTATTATCCGGTTTTAAAAGCACGTTTGTATAAATAGTGTCCTTCTTGATTGTCTCTACCATATTAGGGTTGGACTTAGAGTTCGTGCCAGGGGCGACCCCGAAAAATCCTGTTTCGGGATTGACTGCCCAAAGCGAACCATCAGAATCAACGCGCATCCAGGAGATATCATCACCTAAGGTCCAAATACGGTAGCCTTTCTGCTTGAGCCCTTCCGGAGGAACCGTCATCGCCAGGTTTGTTTTACCGCAGGCGCTGGGGAAAGCCGCGGCTATATATTCAACATGCCCATTAGGCTCCTCAATACCCATAATCAGCATATGCTCAGCCATCCATTTTTCTTTCCTGGCGACATAACTGGCAATACGCAAAGAGAGGCATTTCTTCCCCAAAAGCACATTCCCTCCGTATCCCGAACCCACGCTCCAGATAGTGTTGTCTTCCGGAAAATGCAAAATCAGCCTTTTATTAATATCCAACTGGGCCTTTGAATGCAGGCATTTAGTAAAATCATCCTCCCTTTCCAACTGTTTTAATACGGCCTGGCCGCAACGGGCCATAATTAACATATTCAGCACAACATACCGCGAATCCGTCAACTCCACGCCGATTTTGCTAAAAGGCGAACCGACCGGGCCCATGGAAAACGGGATTACATACATGGTCCTTGACGCCATAGACCCCTTGAATATTAACCTTGCCTTCTGATAGGCCTTAGCCGGAGCAATCCAATTATTATTCGGGCCGGCATCATGTTTTTTCTTAGTACAAATAAAAGTCAGATGCTCTGTGCGCGAAACATCATCATGGGCAGTGCGGTGCAGGAAACAACCCGGCAGCTTATCCTTGTTTAAACGCAGCAATTCTCCTGAAGCAACGCATTCTTTTTCAAGAGACAGCTTCTGCTCCTCAGAGCCGTCAATCCAGACAATGCGCTCAGGGCCGCAAAGCTTAGCCATCTTAATGACCCAATCAGTCAATTTCTTGTTAACCGTTGGAAAAATCTCCATTTATCTGCTCCTATCCGCAATAAACTTGTACGCAGAATCAGCTGCCACTGCCCCGTCGCCACAGGCGTTTATCACCTGGTATAAACT
>JAQUSM010000169.1 GCA_028715095.1 Candidatus Omnitrophota bacterium | reverse complement strand
CCAGTCATCGCCCCAATCTCCGGCTCCCTTTACCTGTAGGGCTTCTTCGTCACTTAATATCCTGGCTTCTGCAATCTCGGAGTTGACTAAGCAATAGCCGGAGAACTTCTCCAAGAATTTTTCTTTTGGCAGGAATTTCTCCTGATGCTCATCACTATAATAAACCTTGTCTTCTGCTATTTTGGTAACTAAAACATAGTGGTCTCCATTTAAATGAGCGATAAAGGGGACTGTGCTGCTTGCGGCATTGATGTCATCAATTTTTATTGGATATAGCTTGTGACCGAAGAACTCGCTTGCCTTGGAGAGGGCCAGCATTGAATTCTTGATGACTTCAGGATTACCTTCCGGCTTGACTACGCCGTTTAATATATCTATGCTCAAAGCCAAAATAGCGATATCACTCTCAACAACAGCCTCTCCCTGGTAAGAAAGGTAGTCAAAAATGGCCTTGGAGCCGCAGGGTTTGCCCTGTAGCCACTGATAAATCTCTTCAATCCTGTTCTTGGATAATTTGACCTGCTTGTTTAACTTTACGCTTAATTCGGGGGATAGCCTTATTTCATCTACGGGCTTATTGGAAATATCGGTGAGGATGTTTCTTACGGCTATGGCAGTATCAATATTGCCGGGCTCTTTTAAAAGAGGGGTCCCGACTGTTACCGGATGCCTCCATATTACTGAAGCATCATATTGCACTGCCTGGGCGACCTGCTCGGGTAAAAAAACAGCCACCACTATCAAAGCTACAATCCTAATCCAGGCCTTGAAACCGGATTTGAATTGCTCTTTGGCTGTGATGGCTTCAGTTTTTACCTCGGGCTTTTGCGCCACTCTGTTTGCCATTTTATTACCTATATGCGCAGATAAAGGGCAAGGTTCTCCCCTTACCCCAACCTGCTTCCCAGTTTTCGTCGAGTCTTCTTTCACTCGTCTCATAAATTTTCTTTTAAATGCTTTTTCAAACCTCTTAATAAGCTTCTAAAAGAAGAACCGGATTGTCAAACTCAACTCTCCGTTTTATTCGGCAACCCGGCAGTCTTACTGGAAGATCCGTGGCTTTGCGTCCTTGGCTCACGCCAAGTTTGCCCGTTCGTATTACGCAAAAAATATAACATATAGATATATCCTTGTCAATATATAATATAGTATAAAAAGGGAACGCTTTCTTTTTCTACCCTTGTGCTCTTTTTGGACCAGACTAAAGCTTGCTTATTTGCCTGATAGGGGTATTACAGCTCCTTCTCTGGCCACGGACAGACTTTATTCTGATGAAAAAACACCCAAATTTTGCGGCGTTAAGTTAATTTTTTTGTTATATCGCGATTTATTGGCTAGCTCTGACTTTAAAAATAAAATTCATTATATTGCGAATTATTTCCTAAGATGGGGTAATCACATTCAGAAAAGATTGGGATAGAACTGCACAGAATGGACATTAATAATATCAATTCTTGAGATAACAGGAAACCACCTCGAATTTAGACATTTATAAAGAAATCCTATCCCATATCCTCTATGCTGGTAATAAACTTGAAAGAATATGGAAAATTATATCTTAATATTCCATATTTGGATGGGTTTATTTACTAGAATGGACATTAACGAGCTCAAATGTTAGTTTAGGTTTACCACTGTGGAGGTAGATCTTGTTTCTTGAAATTAGGATTTGGCGCGTAATCGTTTATTATATCCGGGGTTTCCTGAGGCTCTATTTTTGTCTCTTCTTTAGGGGTAACCTGAACTGCCGGTTCCTTGGTTTCTTCGCGCTTAAACGGATAGACTATGGGTTCTTCAGTTGAAATCTGGATATCCTTTGTCTGGCCTATAGCATCAGAACCCAAACCCGTGGATTTGCTATATAACCCGCTTGGTAATGCTACGGTTGTTTCCCTGGTGTAGAAAGCCCCGTATACAGGCTCTGTATCCTCATGTATGATATAGCTGTTTCCTGCCCGGTTTATGCTTATATCCTGAAGCTTTTCAGCCATAAGCGGATTAACAGCAGCAAGACTGGGGGCTCTCTTTTGGATAGCTGTATTAATGGTCTCCAGGTTGTAGTCATAGTTCTTATAGCGGTTAAAGCGCACGACTTCCGGCCTGCTCACATTTTCATAGACTGCAGGACTAGTCTCAATAGTTGAAATTTCCATAGGAAGAAGCGTACCCTGTCCTGGCACTACACGGTGTGCGGATGGAGCGGTAGCCACATTATAATCGGCAAGCGTAGCTCCTGGCTTGGTCTCCTGGACCAGGTTATGCTTTATGGCGTAATCAGCCGCGTTCATATCGAGGTTGGCGCCCTCCAAAACCTGGGTTACACCTACGAAGTTCCAGGCCCAGTCCTTCTTTTCCTGCCGGCTCATCGCATCCCACTTATCTTTGTTATTGGTGATACTCCACATTATCATACCGCCCCAAGAGGTGAAACCTTTGTTTAGCTTCACATCCTTATATCCTATATCCTTATACTTTTCCTTCACAAGCGTATCCAACTCGGAGAAGATTTCCGGATTATTCTGCCATAACTGTTTTAAGTCCTCCGTAGGAACGGATTTTAGCATAGACTTTAGCCCTTTAGGATCTTCTGCCCTGACACTCCTGCTGTTTGTATATGCTCTCTGCTCATCGATAGTAAGGAAAGGAACCTTGGTTTTTTGTATTATCTCTGCCTCCTGTGTCT
>JAQUSM010000001.1 GCA_028715095.1 Candidatus Omnitrophota bacterium | reverse complement strand
GCTTTTAAAATTGGCCTGCCTATTACCAAACAATCACTCCCCGCCCTTACTGCCTGGCTCACAGTAGCTATCCTCTTCTGGTCATCTTTAACATAACCATCCAATCTAATTCCCGGAGCCACAATAATAAAATCCTTTTTTATCTTTTTTCGCAAGACAGCTGCTTCGTTAACGGAACAAACTACGCCGTCCAACCCGCAATTAATCCCCATTCTTGCCAGCGCAAGTATCTCTTCGGTCTTGGCGTTATTGCTGGTTAAAACCGTAACCCCGATTAACAGCGGCCGGGTTACCTTAGAAATCTTCGCTTGTTCTTTTGCAGAAGATATGGCAGCTTCCAGCATCTGCCTGCCTCCGGAAATATGCAAAGTAAGCATTTTTACTCTTTGGCGCACGGCAGCTGCGACAGCTTTAGCCACGGTATTAGGAATATCAAAATACTTAAGATCCAAGAAAACCTGGGCGCCTTTTTGATGCAGCATTTCAATAATCTTAGGTCCATAAGCAGTAAAAAGCTGGCTGCCTACTTTAAAGATACTTACCTTTGGGTAAAGGCTGTTTAAAAATCTTTTTGCCTCTTCAACCGTATCCACATCCAGGGCAAGTACGATTTGAGCACCACAAGTTTTTATCTGGCTAAGTCCTCGCATGCTTTCAATTTTCCGGTAATATTATTCAGATTTAAGATTCCATTATCTGTCATATATTTTTCTAATCCGGAGATAATTTCAAGGCTTACTCCCGGATTAATAAAATTTGCTGTTCCCACGCTGATAGCCGTAGAGCCGGCAAAGAAAAATTCCAAGGCGCTGTCAATGTCCATTATACCACCCATGCCGATAATGGGAATCTTAATCTTGTTATAGGCCTCCCAAACCATCTTTACTGCTACCGGCCTGATTGCCGGTCCGCTTAAGCCGCCAACCCAGGATCCAATCCTGGGCGCACACTTATGCACATCTATGCTCATACCGGAAAGCGTATTAATTAAAGCTACGGCATCACTGCCTGCATCCTGAGCGGCTAAAGCAATATCCGAGATGGAGGTTACATTAGGAGAGAGTTTAGTAATTAAGCATTTCCTGGTAAGTTTACGCACTGAGCTGACTAACGCGGATGTTTCCTTGGCATCCTGAGAGATCAATATGTTCTTCTGCATGTTCGGACAGGAGATATTCAATTCAATCGCGGAAACCGCGCTTATTTTATCCAACTGCCCAACCAAAATATAAAATTCGCCGGGATCATCTTCAGCGGCGATACTTACAATAATGGGAATGCCCAGTTTTTTTAAAAAGGGAAGCTTGTTTTTAATAAAATTATCTATGCCGGGATTTTCCAAACCGATGGAATTAAGCATGCCGGCAGGAGTTTCGCAGGTCCGGGGAGGAAGATTGCCGTGCCTAGGCTTGATGGTAATGGTTTTGGTAACAATTGCCCCCAGCCTCTTTAAATCCAGGAGACAACTAAACTCTTCGGCATAACCGAAAGTCCCGGAAGCAACCATTACCGGGTTCTTTAAAACAAGGTTTCC
The DNA here is from genome assembly GCA_028715095.1 of Candidatus Omnitrophota bacterium. Lineage (GTDB taxonomy): Bacteria > Omnitrophota > Gorgyraeia > Gygaellales > Profunditerraquicolaceae > UBA6249. The sequence continues at coordinate 36,728 of JAQUSM010000001.1, read as the reverse complement.
TATATTTACGCTCAAATTTGGTTTGGTATGTTTTACCAAATCAGCTCCTTGCCCATAAAAACCGGGCCATCCTTACAAACTCTTTTATATCCGGATTTAGTAGATACAACACACCCGAGACAGGCCCCAAATCCGCATGCCATATGAGTTTCCAGCGAAAGCTGGCTGGCAATATTATTTTCACAAGAGATCTGAACAACAGCTTTTAACATTGGCTGCGGGCCGCAGGCGTATATATGTTCAGGTTTGCCTGTTTTCTGGTTTTCCGATAAGAAGCCTTTTAAAAGATCCGTGACCCTGCCCTTAAACCCCAGGGATCCGTCATCTGTAGCGGTTACTACTTTACAACCTAAAGCTTTGAATTCTTGAGAGCAGAGAACCTGTTCTTTCTTTCTGGCTCCAATCAAGACCAGCGGCCTGTAAAATTTTATCTTTCCTGCCAGAAAAACCAAAGGCGCCACACCCATGCCTCCGGCAACTAAAATGGTTTTCCGGTTATCTAATTTTTTGGTTAGCCACTTATATTCAAAACCATTACCCAGCGGGCCAATAACATCCAGGAAATCACCGGGTTTTCTCTCAGATAAAATCTGCGTGCCCTTGCCAATAACTTCATAAATAAGCTTAACCTTTGTTCCGCTTACACTGTGAATACTGATTGGCCTTCTTAATAATGGATCTATCCCATTATTGACTTTGATCTCTATAAACTGCCCGGCCAAGGCGTTCTTAGCAATTATGCCCGAGTCAAATTCTAAATGCCAATAATTACATTTGAGTTGTTTATTGGAAATTATTTTAGCTTTTAACTGCGCCGCTTCCATTTTTTTTATATGTCCAATTGCTTAGCAGGATTACGAAAATTATAAATAAAACAAAGGTCAAAAATAACCATGCGGATTGATAAAAATATACCTTAAGCCCCCTGCAGGAAATATCCTCCCAGGATTCTACCAATAAAGTCAACAAAAGAAGCGTTACAATAGAACCGATTTCCTTTCTAAACCAAATTAGCTTTACAGGTAAATACTCGCTTATGTCCAAACTGGTTATCGTAGACAGTGCCGGAAGAATACGCGGTACCTTCTTACAGTAATCTTTGTATGCTTCAGGAAACAAAGCTAAAAGTTTTCTTTCTTCTTTGTAGATAAGCATTATGTACCGGATAACAAAAACTATAATAAAAATTATCACTGCCCACCACTTGAATACTGCCAATACCACGCCTAAACCGATTAAAAATATCCCCAGATACATAGGATTACGCACTATTTGATAAGGGCCGCCTTGAATTAACGCCTGGCTTTCGCAAGAATGCTCTGCTTTATAGCCACGGGCAGAGACGCGGATTATTTGGCCCAGGAGAATAAGCGAAAACCCTAGAAGCTCTATATATTCCTCCGCTCCTCCGTTAACATTGCGGCGGAAGAAAACCCCGGGGAAGAATACAACCATAATTGCAGCACAACCCATAATTATTCCGTTGATTTTAAGGCGCTTTTTCACAATTTACCTCTGACATTTAGGACAAAAATAAGTACCTCTTCCCCCCTGAGCGATCTTTTTAATCAAACCCTTACAGACAAAACAAAGCTTACCCTGCCTGCCATAAACACGGTGGAACTTAACATAACCTCCCGGCTCGCCGGAAAGGCGCACGTAATCATCAATAGAAGAACCGCCATGTACAATCGCGCTGCTTAAAACTTCCCTGGTTTCTTTATATAGAACTCCTTTTTCCGCTTTGGTCAAACTTTGTGCAGGCCTGCGCGGGTCAATCTTGGCCCGGAATAAGATTTCGGAGGCATAAAGATTCCCGATCCCGGAAATAAACGATTGGTCCATCAATAAAGGCTTGATTTTGGTTTTCTTCTTAGAGAGCATATCCCTAAAATCGGCGTAAGTCAAATCAAATGGCTCAGGGCCAAGTCCCCGGATAAATTTTATTTTCCTCCAGTCATCAACCAAACGTAATTCCCCGAATAAACGCTGGTCATTAAAATCCAGAATTTTTCCTCCGGACAGATGAAAAGCCACCCGGCTATTCTTAGATCCTCCGGGGTAAACCAGCTGGCCGGTCATCTTTAAGTGTATGGTTAAAGATAGGCCATTTGATAGCTCTAAAATTAAAAGTTTTCCCCGGCGTAAGATATTCTTTACAACCAGTCCTTTAAGAGATTTCTTAAATACATCAGGCGATGGTTCCCGTATAACCGCGGGGTTATACACGCAAACCTCGGTGATTTTCTTACCCAGAATTATCTCTTGTAAATCCCTTTTGATTGTCTCTACTTCTGGAAGTTCCGGCATATTTTTGGCCTATTTAACTTTCCTGCCTTTAATCTTATGATACTCCTGCAATGATTTTACACTTAAGTCTTTTTTCATAAACACTTCGATCCCGTTTACCGTTGCCTGCGCCCCAAAGATTGTAGTGGTATAGGGAATATTATAAAGAATTACCTGCGAGCGTATCTTTACCTCATCCTGGCGGGGTATCCTGCCTGAAGGGGTATTAATAACCATTTGGATCTTGCCGTCTTTCATCAGATCCAGGATATTCGGCCTGCCCTCGGTGATCTTAGGCAACACCTTAGCCGGAATATTATTCTTTTCTAAAACCGAGGCTGTTCCGCTAGAGGCAAAAATGTTAAACCCTAAATCTTTTAATTTCCTGGCGATAGAAATCACATCTCTTTTATCCCGGTCATGCACAGAGATAAAGACATTGCCTTTTTTGGGGATCTTTTGCCCTGCGGCAATCTGGCTTTTGATATAAGCGCTGGAAAAATCCGCGTCAATCCCCATGACCTCGCCGGTAGATTTCATCTCCGGCCCCAGCATTACATCTACTCCCGGAAAACGGTTAAAAGGAAAAACTGATTCTTTCACTGCCACGTGCCGAGGTATGGTTTCTTCGGTAAAACCCAAATCTTTCAATTTCCTTCCCAACATAACCTTGGTAGCTAACTTTGCCAGGGGCACACCGATAACCTTGGAAACTAATGGCACGGTACGCGATGCGCGGGGGTTAACCTCTAAAATATAAACCTTGGCATCTTTAACCGCATACTGCACATTCATTAAACCCACGATATGGAGTTCCCTGGCCAGACAATAAGTAGCTTCTCTTATCTTCTTTAAAATATCCGGAGATAAAGTATAGGTAGGAAGAGACATCGCCGCATCCCCCGAATGTACGCCTGCTTGTTCAATATGCTCCATAATCCCGCCGATAACAAAAGTTTCTCCGTCTCCGATTAAATCCACATCCACTTCAATGGCATCTTCTAAGAACTTGTCGATCAATATCGGATGCTCTCCGGAAACCTCAGCTGCCTCCTTAATGAATCTTTCTAATAATTCTGCATCATAAACAATCTCCATCGCCCGGCCGCCCAAAACATACGACGGCCTGACCAATACAGGATAACCGATATTTCCGGCTACTTTCTGCGCCTCTTCAAAGGTAAACACCGTGCCGCTATTCGGCTGCAACAGGCCCAATTTATCAATCATGTGCTTGAAACGTTTGCGATCTTCGGCAATATCAATATTTTCTGAACTGGTCCCTAAAATATTTACCCCCGCCTCCCGTAAAGCTACTGCCAGATTAAGCGGAGTTTGTCCGCCGAATTGCACAATCACGCCTATTGGCTTTTCCAATTCAATAATATTCATAATATCTTCGAATGTAAGCGGTTCAAAATAAAGCCGGTCAGAGGTATCATAATCGGTAGAGACTGTCTCCGGATTACAGTTAACCATAATGCTGTCTACACCTTCCTCTTTAAGCGCATATGCGGCATGACAGCAGCAATAATCAAATTCAATGCCTTGGCCGATCCTGTTTGGGCCACCCCCTAAGATAATCACCTTCTTCTGCATTTCAGTCCTTTCTTAAAATCCTTTTGACCTGCATAACAGCATCCTTGACAGTGGCAACCTTAATAACTGCCTTGATATCCCAGGAGCCTAAGCTGATTACCGGAATCCCAAACTGCAAACAATAGGCGATTTCAGAAAGAGTTCCTGCTTTACCCGGCAGGGCTACCACTACATCTGCGGATTTAACAACTAATACATTCCTAGCTAATCCTAAGCCTGTAGGAATAACTACATCTACAAATTTATTAGCATCATTTTTATTATAGCTTGGTATAATGCCTATAGTTAGTCCTCCGCCTGCTTTAAAACCAGAACAAACTGCCTTCATCGTTCCCCTCAAACCGCCAGAAACAAGAATATCAACCACTTTAGCCAGATTTCTGCCTAAATCAAAGGCTTCTTGCTCCACTTCTTCCGTACAGTTATGCCCACCTATCACTGAAACTATTTTCTTCTGCATTTTTTCATACTATTTGCGCCTGGCAGGAATCAAGCACCTTATAGCTTTATCTAGCGAAGTCCTGCCGAGTTTACGAGGCAGGGTGAACCATGCTTCCTGCCATAGTTTTATTGCGCCTGGCAGGAATTGAACCTGCACCACCAGCTTCGGAGGCTGATGCCCTATCCGTTGGGCCACAGGCGCGTATTCCTTTAACCGTAAGCTTTATTTAAAACAAATCAAGCTGTTGTTCGTGTTTTTGTTCGGGCGTATCTTTATCAAATATTGAAATTATTCCGTATTCTCCATCATAACCGGGCTTTATGCTTATCTTTCCGGCCCGCGCCCTCAACACGCCCTCAACAACCTTAGCCGGCAATTTTTTAATTAAATCTTCCCTGGAAGCGCGCATCAATATATCAAACTCTGTTCCAAAATTTGCTAAGTAGCTTCGGTAATCTCTTTCTACCCCTACGCTAGTCTTGGCAACGCCTTTTGATTCTGCGATTATCTGATCCAGCGAAACAAGGTTCTTAAAAGGTATGGCATTATCAGGAACAAAACCTTCGGCTCGGTCAGCTAATTTCTCAACCCGGTTAACTACCCCCACAGTCACGTTCTTGCCGCACTTTGGGCATTTCCCGTTATGCGCCCTGGTTTCCTGAGGCGACCAACGGATTCCGCAAAGCCTGTGGCCGTCAAAATGGTATTTACCTTCCTCCGGAAAAAATTCTATGGTGTAAAGAAACCTTTTTTTGTCTTTTGTTCTTAAAACCTCTCTTATGGTTTTATAATCCAGGTCGCAATTAAAAACATTGGCCTCCCGCCCGATCCTTGAAGGGGAATGCGAATCGCTGTTAGAAATTAAAGTAAACCTGTCTAAAGCGCTCAGGCGCCAATTCATTGTCGGATCGCTTGAAAGACCGGTCTCAAGCGCAAAAATCTTCTCCGTTTGCGCCTCAAAGCAATCTTCGATCTTATCAAAACCCGACATCGAACCAAATACGGAAAACCAGGGTGTCCAGATATGCCCGGGCACAATCATGCAGTTTTCATCTATGTCAAAAACAATACGCGCCAGTTCCGCGGCATCTAAACCTAATATCGGCCGGCCATCGCTAGCTAAATTGCCTATCCTGCCCAGCCTTTCATTTATTTTATCCACACTTTTAAAAGAAGGGCTAAAAATTAAATTATGGATACGGTAGGTACGCCCATTCTTAGAATAAATACTGCTTACCTCGGCAGTAAGCATAAAATATATACCCGCGTACTTATACAAACCGTTGCCGCAATCTTCTAATGTATGCTTTAGCTCTTCCAGCCAGAGATGGTGCGTAAAATCCCCGGTGCCCATAAGACTGACACCTTTGAGCTTTGCCCACTCTGCAAGATGTTTGACATCCATATCCCGGCTGGTTGCCCGGGAATATTTGGAATGAATATGAAAATCGGCTATAAATTCCATTTTTAATGAGCGTTTAACTTACGGGTATAAACTATCTTTCCGTCGCAAATTGTATAATCTACCACACCTTTTAAGATGCGGCCAAGGAATGCGGAATTTTTAGACTTAGAGATCAGTTCGTTTTTCTTAACTGTCCACTCTTTATCTCCTGAAATAATCACTATGTCTGCCGGCCTGCCCTCACTCAAAGAACCACTATCTAACCCCAGGATCCTGGCAGGATTAAGGGCAATTTTCTCAAAAAGTTGATTCCAGTCAAGTAATTTTGTGTCAATCAACTCGGTTATACCCGCAGACAATTCAGTCTCCAAACCTACTACTCCAAACTCTGCGCGTTCAAATTCAATATCTTTTTCATTCTCAGTATGCGGGGCATGATCTGAAGCGATGACATCAATCGTACCATCTTTTAACCCCTGCTTAATTGCCGCAACATCTTCGGAACTTCTTAAGGGAGGATTCATCTTCATATTTGTATCATAACCCAAAAGCGCATCTTCCGTTAAAGAGAAGTAGTGAGGAGCGGTTTCGCAACTCAATTTTACTCCTTTTTTCTTGGCTTTGGCAATTATTTCTACTGACTGCCGGCAGCTAACGTGGGCAATATGTACAGCCGCGCCGGCTTTTTCTGCCAATTCAATATCGCGCGCAACTCTTTTGTACTCCGATTCATTAGAAATCCCGCGCAGCCCCAGCCGCGTAGAGTTAAAACCCATATTAATTACCCCTCTGCCTGAAAGTTTCTTATCTTCAGAATGGCAAATAGTTAAAACCTCCGACTGTTTTGCTTCTTTAAGCGCCTCAAACATCAACTCATCGCTATCTACCGAACAACCATCATCGGATATAGCATAAACTCCACCCTTCTTTAACGAGGCGACATCACTTAATTCCTTTCCCAGGCGGCCCCTGGAAATCGCGCCGCAGATAAGCACTTTAATTCTGGCATCCTTATTAATTATCCCTTGCGACAATTCAATGTTCTCTAAACAATCCATAGCCGGATTGGTATTCGGCATAGCCAAAACAGTGGTTACCCCTCCCCTGGAAGCGGCCGCTGTGGCAGTGGCTACTGTCTCCTTATCCTCCCTGCCTGGCTGGCGCAAATGCACATGCATATCTATTATTCCCGGAGCAACAATTTTATCTGTTGCATCAATCATTCTGCTTGCCTGCGTTTTAATATCCTTGGCAACCTTGGATATTTTATTATTTTCAATTAAAATATCCAAAAAAGCATCAATTTTATTTGCCGGATCAATTACCCTTCCGCCTTTAATCAGTATACTCATGTTTTTATTTCCCTTGCCTGGGCTACCAGGAATAAAACCGCCATTCTTACGGCAATGCCATTGGTTACCTGCTCTAAAATCACCGAATTTGCTCCATCCGCCACCTCGCTGGACATCTCAATCCCCCGGTTAATCGGCCCGGGATGCATGACAATAATATCTTTCTTGGCCTTAGTTAATCTCTCCCCGGTAATACCAAACCTCTTAAAATAATCCAGCTGCTCTGGAAACGCAGCGCCCTCATCGCGCTCAAACTGCATCCTTAAGACATTTACCGCGTCAGCGTCTTTTAAAGCTTCGTCTATATTGCTGGAGGTCTTAACCCCGGTCTTCTCTATCGCAACCGGAAGCAGCATCTCCGGTGCGCATACCGTAACATTGGCCCCTAATTTAGTCAGCCCCCAAATGTTGGAGCGGGCAACCCGTGAATGCGCGATATCGCCTACAATAGTTACATTCAAACCCTTTATTTTCCCCAGTTTTTCTTTAAGAGTGAAGATATCAAGCAATGCCTGTGTAGGATGCTCATGCCAGCCGTCTCCGGCATTTACCACGCTGATATCCAACGCTCGGGCAAGCATGTTTGCCGCCCCCGAACAATTATGCCGCATAATAATTATATCGGCTTTTAGCGCCTGGATATTTTTCCCCGTATCAATCAAGGTTTCCCCTTTACGTACGCTGGATGTCTCGGTAGCGATATTAATTACGTCGGCAGACAACCTCTTCGCCGCGACCTCAAAAGAAACTCTTGTCCTGGTTGACGGTTCATAAAAAAGATTTACCGCCGTCTTGCCGCGCAGGGCAGGGACCTTTTTGATCTCCCTGGTAGAGACCTCTTTGAAAGAATCAGCGGTATCCAGAATCAATTCTATCTCTTCTTTAGTCAGGTATTCCAGGCCCAAGAGATCTTTCTTTGTCCAGGACATCTAATCTTTCTCCATAATTACTACTTCATCCCTGCCATCAGGCTCAAGCAAATGCACTTCTACAGATTCTTTTCTAGATGTCGGTATATTTTTACCCACAAAATCTGCCCGGATAGGAAGTTCACGATGCCCCCTATCAATCAATACCGCCAGTTGTATTGTTTTCGGCCGGCCAAAATCTATCAACGCATCCAGGGCGGCGCGGATAGTCCTGCCGGTATAAAGCACGTCATCAACAAGCACAAGGGTTTTGTTATTGATATCAAAATCAATCTCGGTTTTACGCACCAACGGCTGGCCGCTGGCTAAAGCCAGGTCATCACGATAAAGAGTAATATCCAGGGCTCCCGTGGGAACCTGCTTACTTTCTATTTTACCAATACAATCCGCGATCCTTTTAGCTATATAAACCCCGCGGTTCCTGATACCCACTAAACAAAGTTCATTTATACCGTTATTCTTTTCAATTATCTCATGGGCAATACGCGTAACCGCGCGCTGTACCCCTTCTTTGTCCAGAATCTTGGCTTTTTCTTTCATGGTTTATCCTTTGCGGGCAAAAAAATACCCTTGGTTTCTCTGCCAAGGGTTCTTATTTTCCATAACTTTATTCAGCATTTTATCTGCCTTGCCGACTTCTCAAGAGCCAGCTTAAAGGTTAATTTATTTATATAAATATAGCACTTCAAAGGCACTTTGTCAAGGCTATTTCTCCGTGCTATCGTAAATAAAAAGGGACGCTTATTAGGGAACCTTCTTTCTGGCTGATAAACCTTTTGGGAAGGTAAGCGCCCCTTTTATTGCTCTATCAATTGCGGCTCTTTAGACAAAACCTGTATCTTTGCCAATGCCAGCCTTAATTCATTTACCGGCCTGCCTGATTCAAGCAGAATCAGTATTTCTCTCAAAGATGATTCCGTACAACAGGCCTTTTCCTCCTCCTGCCTCAAGATATCCGCGATACAAGTAAGGACTTTGTCTATCTGGTTACTTGGATCCTGCAAAGACAAAAGGTATTCTCTTAATCGCTCACAAGAAGGAGCTATGCCTGAACTTGCCATCATTTCTATCTCCTGCCATTCTTTATCAGAAGCCGGAGCTGCCCCTGCTAGCTGAGGCTGTTCACCCGAAACGCGGCTGCGTATCTGCTCCACCTTGGTATACCTGGTAAGCGACCGCATATCAATACCGCCTTTTTCATCTTCTACTGGAGAGCTGGAAACTCCGCTTACTTCATTGTAGATCCTTCGTATCGTTTCTTCTTTTACTACCACAACCTGCTGCCCACTTCTTCCGGCAAGTGCTAAATCTATACTTCCTTCTTCTATCACCCTGTTTAAAACCTCAAGTATCCTCTGCATTCTCACCATTGCTTCATCCATTAATTCTCTAAACTTCTCATTATTGCTCTTGGCTAGAATTGTACTATAAACTCTCACTGCTCCAGGAACACTTGTTATATCGATTTCCGCATAAGGATACCCATATCCAACTGTAGTAAACAATATCTTTTCGGCAACGGCTAAAGGCTCCTGCGGCCTGATGAGGTTGCGTCTTTTTTCTACATACTCAGCAATCCCGCTTATAAATTTATTTAATTTACGGCTATCCTCCTCGCTCAACGCTTGATTATTAGTAAAAAACAAATCAAGCTCTTTCTTCCTTGCTTTCAATCCGTTCCTCCACCCGACCATCCTTGTTTTAAGCTTATGGGATACTTCCTCAGAAAACTTTAAATTTACTACTTTTAGCTCTTTTCCTATGCCTTTAAAACGGTTAATAAGTCCATCGTAAGTATTATCTAATTGTATCGGCGAGCTGCCGGCTGCTCCCGGCAGAGAAGAACCGTCAGGAGTAATGGAAGTCGGGGCTTTTTCTTTTAACTCTAAGAATTTTGTTTTCGCCTCTGCTTTAAGCACTTCTTCAGGAATATCAGAGATCGCCATGAATAGTCCTGCAGGATAAGTATCAGGTAATTTGGTTGCCGCAGCACGATGCCGATCCTCAGGAATGTCTTTTAACGAACCAGGTTCATACTTTTGGAAAATACCCTGAATAAAGTTGCGCAGAAAATTATTTGAGGCATAATCATGCTCGATCGACGTGCTTCTAACTGGGGGACTAATACTATAAACGACATCAAATAGCCTTAACCAGCTATAAGGCGTCTGTGCGATCTCGACAAGATATGCGAATATTTCATCATCATCCGTGCCTGCTATATGCACATGCGTTAACTCATGCAATATAATTCTACGTATGTATTCGTCCAAATGCTTCGCAATAAAATCGGAGATATCTTTGTTTGGTTGAGGCCACTGTTTTATCAAAAGTTTTGCCAACGCCTCATTGAGAAGCGGAATATTCTTTCTATAGAAATCCGGAAGCTGACCCGTAGCTTCCATTTCTAAACGTATTCCGTAGTAACGCTTAAGCTCAGCAGCAATACTCCCTTTATTTATTACAACTGGGACTGCTCCATCAATGGTCACCCCATGTATGGCAAATGCTAGATAAGATTCAAATCCCATACGGCGTCTTGTGGCGTAATCTTGCACAATCAAACCATCAACAAATATTGCCAATGCGTCTACATGTTTATCTATAATATCTTCTGTAACTAGTTGCGTTTCTTTTACCTTAAACACTGAAAGCGCGGGCATATTTTCTATAATTCTTCCATCAACAGGATCTCTTCCAATAGAAAATACTAAAAGCCTGTTTTCTTTTAAGAATAACCTCTGCAATGCGTTCATAGCCATTGTTGGAGTAAATTTTCCGTCCTGCATTAAATATGATAAGTGATCAAATTCCGGTTTGCCACGGCCAATTCCGCAAAGTTCGTTAAACAAGAGGCGGTAGCGTTCCATTATTTTGTTGGACAATCGGTGCGGTTTATCATCAAAAGGCATAACCTCTATTTCCTTATCAATCTCATCATCTATCTTTTTTAATTCCGCTCTCATATGATCCTCGATTTTCGACAATAATCCTACGCTAAGCTTCGAAGTCGAATCTTGAGGACCAGCAAGGTCTTCCTGTACAGCCGGAGAACTGACGCTTACTTTTTCTTCTCTATCTAATAAACTCCGCAATAACTCTACCGCAGTAGAAGAATTTTTCAAATCTGAGTATTGAACCCTCTTAAATAATAACCCCTCCTTTTCCTGCGGAATCCATCCTAATGTGTTCGACGTAGTAAAAACGACTGCAGGTAAGGAATACAAATTGTGCACTACGTGGAATATACCGCTATCGATAGTTACTACTCCGTCTATTTTCTTTGAGAAGGTATTTAAAAGATCCGTAATACTCCCTTTAAATTCTTTCACATCCCCCAATCTCACTTCTTCTCTAAGCTTTTCTAATATATTTTTTGTATGTGCCTGGTCTTTTCCTGCCTCTTTACCCGAATTAAGTACTACTTTATACCCCCTTGAAACAAGTTCCCGTATTAACCCTACCCACAAATCTACATTATCATTCTTATTGCTGTCACTATGCGGATTTACAAATATGGCCGTCTGCCCATCCTTTTCCCTTTCTCTCCTGATAATTGCTTGGCCTTCTTTAGGAATGCTTAATCCTGCTGAAGTTAAAATTTCACGCATTTCCCTGTGACGATCTAAAGACATCCATAATTTTGCCACTGGGAACTTTACTGTGTTTTCCGGAATTTCTTCACCTAATGCTACCGTGTCAAAATCAATAACCAAATCCGGGGAATAAATAGACCTTAATTCGTCGGTTGTCTTACTAGGCTCAGCTAATTTGACCCTATTTTCTCCTAACGCTTCTACCAATTCCGGATAAGAATCACATTGCACTATTATTTTTTCGATGCTTTCTCCAGAAATAATCAGCGCTTTGATTAATATGGGCAGAGTAGCAGCTATCTCCCCTAATGGAAATTCGTGGCCGCCACGGTTATCGCGTCCGGGAACCCGGACCAAAATACGCCTTGCTGTTTTTAAACGCTCGGATAAAAGGCCCCATTTTTCATAGTTTTCCTGCGCTGCCTCCCTTATTAATTTAGCGGCTTCTTCTGGACGCATCTCGAGTGAGGAGCCTGCGGAATTAACCGGCGTATTAGATATAAGGATTATCTGATCTCCCTCTACCCGCATATGGTGATTTCCCGAGAAACCCCCGCCTGACCTGGCTTTTACTAAAAGGGTATCCGGAAGTTTCCTATCAAGCTCCATCCTGCCTTCTTCGCTACCCATCTCTTCAATTATGGCTTTCTTTAACATCTTAATCAGCGGTTCTGTATGTTCATAATAATTCTTTTTCTCTACACCACTTAGCCTTTCAACCTCTTCCCGTTCTTCTGTTGGGCGACTGCCGGCAATAGCGCCATAAAGACCCTGAAGAGTCTCCAGATTATTTATCGCTCCGGTTATTTCGGTTACTTTATTTATGCCACGGGAATACTGTTCCCCTATCTCTATAATCTCTTTTAGCATATTTGAATATATCCCTTTTTCAAAATCTTTCCTAAAATCTTTGCGATAAGCATCACTAGCAAATACATTTTCCACAAAGACTCCTTTTCTGTCATCGGGAAGATTATATAATCTAAATTTTATTTCTCCTGCGACACCCCTTTTGCCAAAAATCTTTAACAAGTATCCTTCTTTGCCCTGGCCTTGCAGAACAAATTTATAATTTCCAAGTGTTTTACTGCCGATTAATCCTGTTTCCGGATTTTGTAAAGCCGAACCCGCGCCAACAGCGCTGCTTTTTAAAACAAGTGTTTTTACTTCAGCCAACAACTCATCTTTAAGCGGACCAACCATATCATCATCAAGGCCGTTAATAAGATTTACTAAATTCGTTTCAGCTGTTTTTTTAACTGATTCGGCAGTATCAATTGCCTTTATCTGCTTTACCGCTTCGGCATACTGCTGCATTATGCCGATATTTTTCTCTCTGGCGCTCTTTAACCGCTCTAACAAGCCACTATCCATTATTAACTTTTCTAACCCGAAACCTCCCCCTAAAAGCAATTTTAACCGTTGCGGTTCAACAACGCCTTTATGAAAATCGCGGGAGGCCGCTATTTGTTCTAACATAGTCGTCTTGCCTGCCGGAGAACCTTCCAACGTAAATTCAAGCCACAAAAACGGAACCATATCAACAGTTGCCGCATACAGGTCTGCTACGGCAAGAGCCTTAGCAGCGATTAAAACATCGTTAGCAAAATCAAGATCACTAGCCAGATTCAAGTCTAAATCAGGCAAAATTTCTTTAAGAAAAACCTCTGTTTTATCAGATAATTTACCATTGTGCATTTCCGCTAACGCCCGGTTTATTAAACCCAATTTATTTTCAAATTCCTCCCCTATTTTAAGTTTAGTATGTTCTATCATAAACTGGATTGCATTGACATAGCGGCTGCTAAGCCCTAACTCTTTCATATTGTTACGCACAAATTCCTTGCTTCTGTCTTCGTGTCCAACAACGGTGAACTTCCCTTGGTCATTAGATAAATAATACCCTATGTCGTGCAAATATGCCGCAACCCTTGCCAACATAAATATAATTTTCCTATTCTTATTCTTTAGATTATCCCCCATACCCTGGAGGACAACATCGATAAAATCAAGCAACTCATTCCAATGGTAAGGATTATGGTAAGTAACGTCCACGGACAACGGGTTTTCTTTTGGATTGATAATTTTTAATGCCAGGTTATAAGCTTTTGTTACAGGGCTATCTTCATCAAACTCTGTATCCGGATATTTTTTCAATATACGAGTGTAATCCTTCTCGGCTAATCTTTCCCTGCTTTTCAGACGGTTGCTGCGTTGCCTGCTTATTTCCGAAAATACCCGGGATAGCCCCAGGGCACTAAATACACTCATAGGTATTGCCAAAAATTTCGTTTCCGATGCTCCCTCTTTTATCCGCACTGTGGCTGTACGCAGCCTATTTGAAGATCCCGCGCCTATTTCTCCGACATAATTTCCTTCCTCTAAATCCGCGATCCAAATTCCATGTGCATCTTCGCTAACCCTCACCCCTCCTTTTTCAATAAGGAACATTGCCTGCTCGTCATTTACGGTATCACCCTGTTTTATTAGTATTCCATCCTTTATATCTAAGCCCTTTAATTCTTTAACTCCCTTGCAACGTAAAAGCTCAATCCACATCTCAGAGGTAAAATTCCCGAAGTAATCATCCCATTTAAACACTTCCTGCAACCTCGCGGCTAAACCGTATATTTCTCTTTCGCCAACAGCCTGCTTTTCCATTTTTCCCAGCGCCGCCGAGATCTTTTGAGGATTTACCTCCTCCAGCGCCGAACCGGCGGATTCGACAGCATTGGTAAGTGAACTGGCAGCCTCAGCATATTCCAAAGGCTGGCTTTGCACGAAAGATATCAGCAGGCGTTGCGGCAGCCCGCCTCTGAACGCCACGCTGGATAAAAGCATCTTTGTAGCAGCGGTACCTTGGCCGGCATATTGAACGATTCTCTGGTTATCTTTTTCAATACTGGGCGAAAACTTGCCGATATTAACGCTTACGCTTTCGGGAAAATCAGTTAAGAGTTTGCGGTCAATACGGTAAGACCTGGCTGAATCCGCGATAATCAGCGATTTGGACACATCAAGATTAAAGGTTTTGATAGCTTCCGTGAAGGCCACTTCTTTGTGGGCAAGGGTAACGCGGGCTGAATTCTTTCCGACTTTGTATACTTTGGCCTCAATACCTTCTTTATCAAGTAAATCCTGAAAACGCTCAATAAAATTTGTCCTCTCCTGTATATCCGTTATTTGAATCCGGTAGGGAGAATCGTTCTCCCCCTCTTTCCATGCGCCGAACGGGAAGTTCGCCCGGGCCATATTTAAAATCTTCTCTCTTAAATCAGGGCTGATTATGTTTTTTGCGTTGTATTGCTCAAATACGCCTCCATCCGCCCTTGCCCCGCCGTCGGTAAAAACAACCAGATTGGGGGATTTGTCTAATTTCGCGATCCTTTTTTCAACATTCGCCTTAACGTCATCCGTGATAATAATTATTCTTACGCCTTTCTTTAACAGGTAATTAATGATATTTGCTGTTCCGTTTTCTATATTTCCTCCTACGGCTTCAGTAAGCGTACCGTCCAAATCCAGGACTAACGTATCTATCGGGCGGATGGAATCGGTAGTAAAACGGCCGGACATAACATCCACGCCTTTTTGCAGCATGAATCTCCTGAATAACTCCCTTGCCGCGTAGGCGTAACGCTTGGAAAGCACAACGCCGTAGCCGTCTTCGTAATCAAGATAAAATTGTTTAAAATGGTCCTTATCATCAAAAAAACACGGCTGGTATTTTTCAGGCATCAATTCGCTATCAACATCATTAGGATGGACTCCAGACTGGTGGAATATACAGAAGGGATTATTTTGTTTGAGGGCCTCATTGATATTCAGTTTCTTGGCTTCTGCGGCTTCTTTTTTGCTTTCGCGTAAATACAAGAATTCGCTTTTTTCTGAATCCGCTTTGCGCTCATAGGAAAAGCCGAATTTATAGCCATTGGGAGCGCGGGGCTTAATTGCCAGGATTTGTATCTTTTTAATGAGCTCCTGGGCTTCCGCGGTAGCCAATAATCCATTCACGAATTCCTCATCCACGTCAAAGTCTTTCGGGTCGAATGTTTCGCCAAGCGCGTGGTTTAAAACAATAAAATAGTTACGGTAACCCTTAAAGGCATCCGGGATATGCGGAGAACTCCTGTCGGATGCGGCTACGGACGTGCTGCCGTCAACCACCGAAACATAAGGCTTTTCTTCAATCAAAAACTTTATCTGGTTAGGGGTGAATAAACCAGGGACCAGCACGTATTCATTATTGTGCGCGGGAGTAGAGCCGACTTTTGTATACCATACGGGTATCTGCGTGGCTACGATATACGCCTGGTTGTTTCTTTCTTCGGTGATCGGAGTAACCGCCACTCCTCCGTAAGACAAGTTCGCGACTACTATCTGTTTTTTTCCGGCGCGCTCTATTTCCAAAAGCTTATTCCAAATAATAATCGCCTCATACACCAGCCCTTCTATATTACGCGTGTGCTCTTCGGGGATATCCTCAAACACGGTGGCGCCGTTTGACCGTTTCTTTATCAACTCCAAAACATCTTTATAAGCAATGCTGCGTTGCATCCCCTCCTGCTGTAAAGCCTTGCTTATGGCAAGGTAATTGGCAAGTACGTGCATTAGATCGCTGTTATCCATATTGCCGGAGGAGATGTTTTTCATTGCCGTGCTGACATCCCGCGGCAGAGAAAAAGTAGTATCAGCGCTGGAAAACCAGCTCCCTATAATATCGGCGATCTGCGCAGACTGCTGGGGGTTATTAAGGGTAGAGCGGAATGTTTCTATCAAAATGTCAAATTGGCTTTGAGTGGCACGTGTGTAGCCTGCTAAAAACAAGATAAATTCCTTCTTAAAATCCGCTTCGGGAATGTTTTCAGTCAACATAAAGCGCAGGAAATCATCCGTTCCTGTGAATTTTTGCAATAATTCATTAAGCGAACCGTTAAGAAAACTGTTTACAAGAAAAGCCGGATAATTTAAAGTCGCGCAAACTTCCCTGATTTTTTCCGCGTAAGGAACAGCTTCCGGGTTAACTGCCGCGAGCACACCTTCCAGGTTACTCATCATACTAACTGCCCTGCTGGGATATTTCTCCAAGAAAGAAATTAACACCGAAGCCGGGCTAAGATCTTCAAGTAGAGGCCGGTATTTAAAATCCGGCAGCACAGAGCGTATCGCTTCGATTTTTGGAAAATACTCCGCCCTATTCTCAAATATGCTCCTTAGCATCCCGATCTTAGCGCCAAAATCATCGC
This sequence comes from Candidatus Omnitrophota bacterium, assembly GCA_028715095.1. Classification (GTDB taxonomy): domain Bacteria; phylum Omnitrophota; class Gorgyraeia; order Gygaellales; family Profunditerraquicolaceae; genus UBA6249. The sequence continues at coordinate 19,870 of JAQUSM010000001.1, read as the reverse complement.
GCAGGATAAAACCGTAGCTTCTTAACTTACGCAAAAAAGCCGTTATGCCGGGTTGCTGTGCTAATTTATGAATAAAGCGAAAATCTCCATAAGTGAAATAATCGGATTTGTCGATTTCATAGCCAATTTTTCGCAATTCTCTACAGAAAAACACCGTGTTCACGGCCTCGCTGCGTTCGGATAGCGTGGTTAAAAGGTCAAGGTCTCTTGCCTCTACGCGCCCATTAAGAACCATATTCCTGATCATAGCTGCCAGTATCGTGGAAGATTGATCCGGCCGCAATTGACTAAAAGCATACTTGAAGTGCTCAAGGAACTGCCTTTGCAGCTTCATGCGTAGCCATACAGGAAGCATCTTTACGCCCAGTAAATACTCAGCGTCAAAAATATTTTCTTCCGCGAGTAACTCCTGATAAAGAGCGGGGTTGTTTAACACAGCATAGCTTATCGCCTTTAAACAATCCGGACGACACTGCCAATTATTGAGCATTTCTAATAAATCCCTGAATTCATCCGCAGACACGCTCAATTCCCGTATATTGCTTAACGCGGCGGATATAATAAGCGGAAAATGCCTTTTGTAGTATGGCGGATTACCTTTATAAGATGGCACCAAAGGTTTGGCTATAGCGAGCACTTTTGAGAGTAATTCAGGGTATTTTTTCATAATCCTGGCTATACTTTTTTCATTATCCGGCCACTCTTCCAGCAGCTGCCATTGCCAGCTATATTCATTTCTTATATGCTTCTGAGCCGCGTCTTCAGGATTAATACCCATTAATATATCGCGTATAGTTTCCTCCGCGCCTTCAAAGCTGAATAACAAATTAATTAAATTTTTGTTAACTTGCGGACTTGTTTCCTTTTTTATGTTTTCCGCAATAGAACCCACAAATGACGGATCGACCGAAGCCTTGGCTAAAATTAAGGCCTCCAACTTATTATTGCCGCTTATTTCCTTCTTCTTAAGTTCAAGCAAGTTTGCGGCATCGATAAGATTAATGTTTTCCTCAAGAATGTTTTCTATTTCTTTAAAATGCTGGTACTCTTTCCCCCACAATGACGCCGAAAGATACCCGCCTATATATAACTGAAGCAGGCTATTAAGATACCCGGCATCATATATGCCGCCTAATGTCAAAAGCAGCTTCCCGCTTTGCGATAAAAGGACATCTTCGAGCCGTTTATAATCATCCGCGTAGCCGGAACGCGGCCAATGGGCTTCCCTGTCTTCAATAAATCTTTTATTGATTAAAACCAACCTTTTCAATCCCGATAAGAATTCTTTTCCGTCTTTGCCGCCTTGTTTGGCGTCCCGAAGCCAACTTAACAAATTGTGCCTCTTGATTTCAGGATTATCCCTTAAAATTAAATGTATCGTTTGCGCCGTTTCATTCTCATAATCCCCTAACCTTAACAACGCCCTTGTTATGGAATAATAATCATTCAGGTCGCTGACAAGTTTTGCTTTATCTTGCCCGCGGGATACGGCATCTTCCAGCCAAACGCGCAAATGGGGCGTGTCCAGGTATGGCTTTGTAATGAGCAGGTTCATTCCCGCATCCACCGCTTCCTGCGGCTGCCCATCGAGTAACTTCAGCAGATCCTGCAGCTTATCAAGCGCCGAACGCAAAGCCTGCCCCCGTTTCTTCGCCTCAATCAGCCACCTAACCAGAGCCTGCTGGCTAACGCGTTCTTCTTTTTCCAATAATTCCACTATCCGTAATAAATCCTGAAAACTATATTCGTTAAAATCCCTGATTGTCGCGACTATGCCTTTCAGCAAAGATTCCATTTTTAACCTGGTGGACATATACCCATAATACTCATTGTCCCTTAATTTAATCGGGATATAATTTAACAGCATTTCTTTATCCTGCCCGGCAATAATATAATCCCAGGCGGCTGATTCAATACTGAAGCCATAATAGTCATAATATCGCCTGGAATCTTGCCGCTTATGCGCCATTTTCTCCTTGCCGCCGCTGGTACTGAAAATCTTTATGCTTTTAGCGGAAAAATCTATTTCAATTCTTGAGGAACGGGTACGCAGCGTGAACCCGTCGTCATTAAAAGTAATACTGTTTATTGCCCCCAACTCTTCCTTAAGCGCGCGCGCAAACCTCCTGGCGAACCAAGGCTTGATTATATTATTGTATATAAGGGCTCCTGTGCCTGCTGCCGCAAAAATACCGCCGATTCTACCCAGCCATTTCTTTGCGGTAGAAGCCTCTTCCTCCAGCATGTCCTCCATTATTTTCCGGGTGCCTTGGTTATTACTTGAATCGAGGAAAGCGAATTTTTTGCCAAAAGGAAAGATGATTTTTTGCCCGAAATTTTCATAAAGACCATCAATATAAATAAAATACATGGTGAACCAGCCGTTGCTGTTCGAGCCGATTCTCTGCTCCTTATCCATTTCTTTCGCCATGCTGTTTAACAGCTTACTTATCTCCCGGTAGGCCTTGCTTTTATCTTTTTCATATCCACCGAAAACATTCTTAATGTCTTGGGCCTGCTTCTTCTCAGGGTATTTCTCAGCAAGCTTATCAGCAATAAATCCTCTTGCCTTGTCCCAGTCGACCTGTTTTTGCACGCCTTCTTCGGGTTGGGCATCCTCCCGCAACGGCTCTCCCGCGTTACCCGAATCAGACAAGCCAAGAAGCACAGCAAGCCCGCCAAGACCAAGGATACCTAAGAACGTCCTACGATTCATTCCGTTTTTATTTTCCTGGCCCCCCTGTAACGCGGATGCCGGGGCTGCGGGTAGAGGATTTTGCAATGAAGACCCAGCCACCGCTTCTATTTCTTTTGAGGCAACTTGCTGTATAGCTATTTCATCTGTGGGCCCGGAAATTAAACGAGGAAAAGTTTGCGACAAGAAATCATCCCAGTTCTGTTTAAACATCCCTTTAACATTTTGGGAGTAAGCCATAAAAACATCGAAATCTAACGCGGAAAACAAACCATCTATGTTTAACAATTGCTCCGGCGCAAGCTTACCTTTAGTCTTTGCAGCCAAAATCCCTCCCAGATTTCTCTCTGAATCAGCTAGCCCATATTTCTTTAATTCCTCATCACCTAACACTGATAGTCTGTACCGCAATGCCGCCTCGATTGCCGCTTTAATCTTTATTTTCATAACCAAAGGCCGGTGGTTTTCCTTATAATGGTTGTATTTGTCGAACATATTTTTAATAAATTCTAAATCATCGCTGTTTAGCTTTTTCCCAGCCTCGGTTTTTTGTTCATATGCTTCTTCCATTTCCCCACATGCTCTTAGTAGTATATTTATTACCTCTGGCGGATTCTCTGCGTAAATTTCTGCTGTTTTCTGGTTAGTTGTTAAGAAAATCTTATCTATATTTCCTTCATTCTTCGGTGAATCATTCATTCCGGAGAATTTTTTGTAATATATATTAAAGAAGTCCAGAATTTCTTTCCTATCAAAAGGTTTTAAAGAAGCGTCTAAACCATTCTCAATGATGCTATTTTTAAACAAAGAGGATGTCCCATGATAAAAATATGCCGTATTTATAAAATTCTCCCACTTCATTTGGATTTCTTCTCTGGAAAGAGATGAGTCAGCGGATCCTAGCTGCTCCGTCTTCCTCCCTAAGCCCAGAAATTCCCTTCTGTCCATTGGGTCGCGGCCGGTTATTTTATTGATTGCCATATTGAATACTGTTATTGGTAAAATTACTTCCGGGGTCAGGCTATCGATAATTTCCCGGAGAAAGCCTTGATTTCCCGTATGCGGTATTGTTTTAGAAACATTCTCCGTGACATTATAGTATGTCTTAAGAAATAATACGCCCAGATTCCGGTGCGGCGGCACGTAATCCGAAAAATCCTTGGATTCACCCAGCCTCTTTTTTGCTTTTTGCCAAAAACCCTCCCACTGAATGCCTTTTCCCGAAAGAAGCTCATTATTTAACATATCAAGGAGAGGGTTGTTAACGTCGTTTTTACCTGTCCCTTTTGTTGAAACAATATGCGCTAATGGCGCCCTCTCCAGCACATCAACGATATAGTTGTAGCCACCGCACGCCCCCAGAAAAACTATCTTGGCTTTAGCCGTTATCCTTTCTATCGTATCTCCAAGATGAAAACTATGTCCTCGATGCACAACTACTTGAGGCTCTATTCCCCGTTCTTTCAATGCCTTATCAACCTGCATCTGCCCCTTGACAGCGTCTGTATAGGGATTATTGGCGTATATTATGATTTTTTTGTCCGCCCTTTGCTTTGTGATAACAATAAAACTCTTGTCCGGGGATTCTTTAATTTCGTTTTTCTTAAATAGTTTTTTAAAATTATCAAAAGAATTCTTGCCGTCAGGGTCATTATAAAAGAAATGCACCTGCGTATTAACCTGCGCGCCGTTAGGATCGAATAGCTGCGACCCGTCAATCGCCGTTAAGTCAGGAACAGGATAATCCTGATACATCTTCTGAAACCACGGCTCTTCTATGGACAGCTGACTGCCGAAAATACCTATTAAAATCCCGTAAACCCTCACTCCTTCTTTATTGCCTGCGGTTTCCATTTTCTTATATTCATCGATTGCTTCGCGTAAAATAACCTGTTGATACCCGCCGTTAATCACGCTAAACGTATCCGCTACCGCTATTGTCTGGGATAATCGCTCGTTGTCAATTCTTATCCCGGCTAAACCCTGGACAAATTCTTTTATCAGCTCATCTTTTTTACTCTTTACCTCCAAAATATCCCAAAATTCATTCAGGCGTTTAAATGCCGCGGTTAGCTTTATAAACACCCGGAATTTATTTTTACCGACCATTTCTAATAACTTTTCTCCGGAAATATTATTTTCTTTCATCTTTTTAACGAGTATATTAAAGATTCCGTTGAAGGTAGATGTATAAACCTCGTCTTCTCCGTAAACTATCATAGTATAAAGCATACCCGCGTCATAATCGTTCAACGCTCTGAATCTTCTTTCCGCTGTTAAATCATGCATATCATTCATATCTCTTATCAAAATCAAAGATAGGCGTTTTAAAAACCGGTCAACGCTTGCTGCCCCCCTGGGTGACTTTTTGGACTTTATCCTCATAAGCTCCTTAAAGAATTCATTGTCATTTTCGCTTATCTTACTTGCTTTATACATTGCCCTGTCTGCATCAATGCCGCTGCCAATATCATCCATAATCATATCAAGCAGTGCCCCTATTCTTTCTTGTTTACCACGATATTCACTTGCTGCTATCCTTAAAATAATATCTATCTCCGGAACATCTTTTCTCTTTTCTTCCAATACCCACCCAACCCCTCTCGTCTCTATTATTGCTGCCGCCGGCTCTTGTAACGCCGACTTTATAATAATATCTTTTGCATACGGCGCTGCCATATACTCAAATGAATAACGCATAGCCGTATCCGGCCTTAATTCTGCCGCTCCTTCAATTAATGCCCTGGCGCCAGGCATATCCAAATAGCCGGAGGCAAATCTCAAAGCGCCCCAAGCGCTCCTTCTGACACACTGCTCTATAATCGGCCGCATATACTGTTTGTTAAAATAATTCTTGGAATATTCCAAAGTAGCCAGGTAGTTTTTCTTAGCTGCTCCCTCGAGTATGCCCTTCGCGTATGGCTCTTCTATGTAAGCTTTCGCGAATTTCAACGCTGCAACAGGTTCACTTTTGGCTGCGGCTGCAATTATTTCTTCAGCGTAAGACTGCTTTGCGTAATTAAAGGAGTATTCTAAGGCCCCCATCGGGTACTTACTGGCCGCGGCTTCAATAATCTTCTGTGCGTATGGCTGCTTAATAATCTGGTATGCGTGGCGTAATACAGATTGTGGCCAGGTTTGGGTTGCGAGCTCAAATAGTTCCTGCGCATAAGTCTCATTAATAAAAACCTCCGCATGCTCTAATACCACATCCGCATTTTTATTTATGGCCGCCTTTAAAACATTTTTCGCAAAAGTCTGGCCCTCATATTTTTTGAAGTCTAATACGGTTTTTTTAGGATCACTGCCCGCTAAGTGCAAATAAAACATTTCATCTGAATTCAAGAGTTGCGCCAAAGCCTTCGATGGCCCTAGTATTTTCAACGACAAAACCGTAGCTAAAGAAATTATAATTCCTTTCCTTCTGGATAAATCAATGTTGTTTTCCTTGCTTTGATCAACCGTAGAAGATGCAACCGACAAACTATTAGGAAGCTCATCTGATTCGCCAATGAGAGTATCGTCGTCTGCGAAAGATATATCCTTCGCGCCGGATAACGGGCTGGAAGATACTTTGGATACTATGCCTTTGGTGATATTGTAACCGTTAAATGTTTCTTCTTTGTCTAAATCCAACTTTTCATTATCGGTAAACTTTTTAAATGCCGTATTTATTTCATTCCTGTTTGACAGGGCCCCCGTATTGCCAGTGGGCGCGACTACAAATTCCGTTTTACCCCCAACCCTTTCTTCAATATATTTTATCGCTCCTTTTAAGAAATCTTCTGCGTCATACCTGGAAAGGAACGATTCGGAAGGATTAACCGCCCTTAATATAAATGCCGGTTTGCCATTAATCGTATTTTCGAGTATAAGCATTGAACCGATGAGTTCCGTATTAAGGCCGTTTCCGGCAGAGAATATAACTGCCGTTATCTGGCTGGGGCTTATCCTTGCCATAATATTGGACTGGCCCGTATAACAGGCATCCCCGATATCTCCTGCTAATTCGCCCAAAATACCTTTTGTCGCAAAAGCCTTAACCTCAATATTGTCTCCGGAAATCGCCTCCACCCTAGCCAATGCCTTCTGAAATATTGCGATATTTATAGTCTTCAGAAGATAAGCCTTAGTGTTTTTTTCGACAGCGGCAAGAGTATGGTCCTTTATGGTGTGCGTTTTTAATTCTATTATCCTGCGCAAAGCTATTTCAGATATGTCGCCATTCACCGCTTCCATAATATTTTTTAATAAAATGCTTTCTCGCTGGCCGCCTAATGAATAGGTAAGCAATACAAGCTCCACAATATTGCTTAATTCTTTGACGCTGACCAATTCTTCCGCCAGACCTATCAAATTATCGTATTTGGCAGAATTAATGGATATTAAAACATTGTCAAGCTTATCAATTTGCCTTACCATGGCTTCTTTGGCTTTTCCTTCGCTAGTATCAACTTTGCTATTTAATTCTTGCAGTTTAGCCTCAACTATTTCTACGGCTTTAAGCTTAAATTGCTGCACCTGCTTATCGATGGGCTCTGCGGATAATCCAGCAGCTTCCTTAATCAACAGCGAAAATTCTGAAAATTTATTTTGTTCGTCTGATGTAAATTCGATCCTGCCTCTTTTACGGACAGTGAATTTCCCGCTTTGGGCAAATACAGGGCTTAATTCAGGAATCATCCCGCGCCTTTTAAGGTTATTAAACGCAAAGGTAAAATCCCTTAGCTTCATACCCCTGGAAGAGCCATGCCCCCATTGAGAAGTATAAAATCCTAATTTTCCTCCGAGTAACGCGTCTAGAATAGGCAAGCTTAACGTTTTTGTATCGAGTGTTTCCTCTTCTAATAACCTGAGCCAGGCGCCTTTAAAAATATTTTCTATCTCCTCTATGCCTTTTACGCCCGTGGAAGTAAGGACTCCTTTTCTTTCTGTAAATAACCGGGTTTTAGACAGCCAGTCGCGTATACCTTTCGCGGGTATACGCATTTTTTCAAGCGCATGCACCGATGCCAAAGCCAGCCTTAAGGCCGTACTGATAAACCAGGAATCATTTTCAGATAACAAATAAACGGCGGCATCTATCCCCTCCGGTAAAAATTGCTGTATACGCGCATCTTCCAACGGCATTTCATTAAATAAATACCTGTGTAAAAGTATTAAATTCCTTTCGGTCAAGAAGCCAAACCTGGAAATATAATCGTTTAACATCGTATTCCAATCGGCAACGCTATCTATTTCCAGCATGCTTTTGGTCCTTAGGATATTATTTATGCCTCTATAAAACTCTAAACGCATGGTTCGATTAATCTTCTCTGCCCTATTTATTATGGCCAAGAGAACGCCTTGCGGGAATCCAAGGGTCAATAGATATCGTAACAGCTCAATCTTTACGGTTGCCAACACGCTGTTTTCGTCTGACATAAGAAAGTTTATGCCGGCCTCCCTGTATGAAGTATCTACTGACAAGAGCGCCTTTACGATTGCTCCTATTTCATTTTTGCTGGAGGTGCCGGGTTCTGCTAATCCGTTAATAAAGCCGGCTAATTTTACCAGTTCTTTCACGGATTTTATTTTTTGGGCGGGGGATTCTTTTGACATGGACAAGTAACGCATAACACTTTGATAGCCGGGTTTGGAGAAATCCGAATATACTTTAAATAATTCCACCCTAATATCTTCGGCAAAAGGAGCAAACTCAGAGTTTAAAACTCCGAATAACTTATTTAAATCTTCGTAAAACCCTATTTCGTAATTGACCAGCGAGTGGATAAGGACCTCTTCCGGGTCATAATGGTATTTTGACCCATCCTCAAAAATGTAATAGGTGTACTCCGGCCGGATCACCTTCATCTCTTTTATCTTTTTGATAATTTCTTCCCGGCGGCCAAACATCTCCAACAAAGCAGAAGTATGTTCTTTTTTGAACTTATAACCATACGCCCCCAAATCAGCGATAAAATCTTTCATCCCTTCTTTTTTGCTCAACATTAATAATTCTTTTATGTCAAACCGTGAGAATCTATAACCGTTTCCGGTTAATATGCCAATAAATTCTGAAAAATCTTTTTCATGCGTTATAAAATAAAGCCAACCTTCTTTCGTCAAATTATTATCGATAGTGGAAAAATCATCCGTTACGCCCGCAAACCAATTCTTATCTTTAAGGCCAGCGGGCCTGCGTATATATTGCCTGTAAGGCGCAGAAGATGTACTTTCTAACGCCTGCTCTAAACCCATGGTGAAAAACATAAAGGCGTTTTCAGTAAATCCATCCTTCTCCCATTGCGCCAGCAAAAGTTCAAGCGCGTAACTGATTGTTTCAACAGAATTATATAACGGTGGCCCAAACCCCAGATTTATTAACGCCTCCACCAATTCTCCAGGACTTTTATTAGTTTTTAAATATGCCTCTTCCATAACGGCATTCAACTGGTAAACGTAAACGAGCATTTTAGTCAAAGGGATAGTCCCGCTTAAAGACCTGCGCGTATTCCCACAGCTTGTCCCTCCTGCACCGCTTTCAAAGAAATTAATGGCGCTGACTTGAGAGGATTTCTGGAAAATACTTAGTATCAACGGGATAAAAGCTTGTGTCGTCTTGGGATACTTTTCTACAATATCGTCTCCCAGCATCTCCCGAAGATATCTTAACGCCGAATTATTTGATTCTCCTTTCCGTAACAAAGACGGAGACATAGCGTATATAAGATGCTGCTTTAAAAACTTCTTCAAATCAGACCCTTTTTGAGCGCATTCTGCTTTAAGGGCATTGAGGAAATTCTTACTGCCCAGCAATTCTCCGGAAAGAAATTCTATGCCTTCATCCTTCAAGCGGCTGGCGGTTACCTTATCACTTAGACATAATTCATCCGAATCCGGCAATTGCAAACCATCATCAACTACAGAAACAATCGGAAACTCTTCAGGGACTGAGTTTTTGTCCAGCCTGTAAAAAAGTGAGGATAAAATTCCGTATTGTGACGGGCCTTCGGGAACAACCGGTTTCCAACTATTATCCTTAACGCTTGATATTAGTTCATCCTTTACGGCCAACCCCGAGCTGGAAACTTCAGCCGCTGAGATGGCAGATTGATGCTGTTTTGATAAAATATCATCGAGAGAAGGCAAGTGCGATTCTTGGCTTAATGCGGAAAGCGATACGTTAAACACGATAGGCGCGTATTCAGTAGCGAGAATATATTCATTACTCTTTGGGCTAGATTGGGTTTTAATTTCTAATAACACCTGTCTAAGATCTTGTAATATGCCATGCAATTCCATATCATCTATATTGCCGCTATGCATACTTGTAATCGCCTGCGCGTAATCGTGAAGGACTGAAATAAGCTTGTCATATAACGCCTGCTGGGTTGATGCTAGTTTTAGTTTCCAATGCTCAAACTCAACCTGTGTTTTACTTGCGAGGCTGCTAAGGATTATTTTATAAAGAACTTCAACGGAAACATTTTGCCCCTCTTTTTCGGCCAATGCGGTATATTCATCTAAAGTCAGGCCGTAGCGTAAATAAAAGATTCCCGCAACTCCCCTAAATTCGCTAAATTGCTTATAATCTCTCGCGATATGTTTTGCTACCGTTGCTGGAATTCTTTCCAGCATGCCCCGCAACCCCTTTACGTCTCTTGTGTAATATTCCTTATTAAAACGCTTCTTATAAATACCATAGATGGTACCCAGCGCTTCTTTGACTTCGCCGTCTTTCTGGCTTTGTATCATTGCCCTTAATTCTTCACCGTTTAAAATAAACTCTCTAAAAAACTCGGCTATAAATTGCGACGCATCCGGTTTATCGGTATATATTACAATCGCCTTCCTGTTATCGAGGCTCAAAATATTATCATCCTGCTTAAGGTACAAGGAATAATCTTTATAGCCATTTAGAATTTTTTGTCTGATAAGTGAATACGCCGCTTTTATCTTACCCGCGTCTTCTTCGGAAAAACCGCCCTCGAATCCATGGCCTACCTCATGTAAAATTATCCTCGCCAGTAAGTAAGCATCCCAGAAAGCGAATGATCGTTGATATACATAGGCTATTTTATCTTCGTTAGAATACGAACCCGGTTCATCGGCATCTGTATATGCTCCAGCGGGATCTGCGCCAAATTCCAAGCCACTCACACACTCCTTTAGTACTTTTTGAGGAATTAAAGAGACAGTAAAAGCAGACAGTTCCATAAAATCATCCGCGATGTCCCCGATTGAAACATCGATTTTAAAATTAATACCCTGACTGTTAAGCATACGCTCTAACGCACCTCTCTTAGATCCACTTCTAGATGCAAACACTGCCCTTGCCAGCGCGCTTAAATTTTTCAAGGCGCGGGATAAAAAATTAGTTTCATTATTTTTGGAAATCAATGATCTAGAAAAAACCTGCTTTTGTAAGAAAGGGCTATTACCGGAAAGCGGAGAGCCAACAACAGGTAGCTGTCCAATCGCTCTTGGTATGTCTGTATCGATAGGCAAAACTACATCTACTTCCAGCCCAAAAGGATTACTCGCAGTGCCACCTGAAAAATGGAAGCCTAATCCATGTTTAGAAATTAACAACCCGGATCCATAATCTTTATTGCCCTGCACAGCTCCTTGTATAATCGCAGAAGATACTATTTGCCCTAAATCCAACCCCCCGCTCATATAGCTCCTGATAGTCTGGCCGTAAGGAGTGGAGCGCGGCTCTTTAATATTGTATTCTCCTTGCTGGAAGGAAGTTTTGTAGGAGTTAAAATAAGTTGTTTTAGACCAGGAGGTTTTAGAAGTTAAGCCATCCAGTCTATGCCTGTCTATGAGGTAGGAATATAATCCTGATTTACCATAAAATTCCTGCTTAAACCATTGCGCGAGGATAAGAGAATAGTAAACCTGCCTTAAGGGAGCGTATCTTTTGGAGGAATTAACTTCTTTGGTTAACTTGGGGATAATTGTTTCTCTGATGAGCCGGGATGAGTATTCATTCAGGGCCTTGGAACGTTGGTCCTGAAAACTATAAGTAGATGAATCCTTAAGGTAATCCTGCTCGAGCATGACTTTGAGCGTTGCTTTATAGATATAGGCATTATCTGAACTCTCCCTGATGATAATTTCATCCGGTACAATCCAGGGCCGGGTTAGCGTAGGTATAGTTATGTTTTCATTACCATAGAGCTCTTCTGCCTTACTGTAGAGCTTATTCCAATACTCTTTCCCTTCGGGAGTCTGGGGGGAGGTAAAATTAGCTGTGTCTTTTTTAAGTTGTAAATCTGCCTCTAACAGAATTCTTCCTACGTCAGTTTCGGCCAGTTCTCTATCTATAATGTTATCTTCTGCATCCGGCCGGAGGTTTACCCAGAAGGCTTCATTAGGCAAGGATATCCCCACAAAAAAATAATCGAGCAGGATCTTAGTTTCTTGTTGTAAGTTCTCCTGGAGGACAGCCCCCTTTGCAGAGACGCCCTTCACAAAATCTCCCTTGTCTAAAAGCAGATTAAAGTTATTGACCCCTGGATCATAGGAGAGGTATCTTAAGTGCAACGGGCGGAATCTCTCTTGAATAAAATTGTTCCGCAGGGCTAAGAAGTGACTTGAAATATCCAGCTCTCCGGCAATTTGGGCAAACCCGGATTGCTCAAAAATAAGCAAAAAGGATAAAATAATAGCAATGATTTTAAAACTTCTTATTGTTTTTATTTTCATCTTATTCTTAAGGTCCCGCTTAAGCCTTCTGAAGGAAATATCAGGGCTTCGCAGGATGCCCTCTGAGGTCAATATATAGAGGACATTTATCAGCCTTGTTAGAAAAAGTATATATTATAGGTAAGTGCTTACAAGGGCATTTGGGGGTTTTCAGGAAAGCGTTTTCTTGCGGTTATATAATTACTACGAATTCGCCCCGGGGTTTTTGTTTCTTGAAAGACTCCAGGATATCTTTTGCGCTAGCGCGCTTGATTTCTTCAAACTTTTTAGTAAGTTCCCTGGCTACAACCACTTGCTTGTCTCCAAAAATTGCCTGAATATCTTCCAGGCAGGCTAAAATTCTATGGCAGGACTCATAAAAGATAACCGTACAGTTGAGTTGTTTTAATTTTTCCAGTTGATTTTTACGCGCCTGCTGGCGATTTACAAGAAACCCGGCAAAGAAAAATTCATGGGCCGGCTTCCCGGAAAGCACCAGCGCATTTATAAAAGCCGCAGCTCCCGGGATAAAAGTCATCTCCAGATTATTCCTTATCGCCAGATTAATCAGATTATATCCCGGGTCAAGTATGCCTGGTGAGCCGGCATCAGAAACCAAGGCGATATTTTTACCTTCTTTTAACAGGCCTATAATATATTCGCCCTTACTGATTCTGTTGTGCTGGTAAAAACTGGTAGTGGGAGTTTTGATAGCGTAATGCTGGAGCAAAATCTTGGTGTGACGGGTATCTTCACAGGCAATTAAATCCACATCTTTTAAAACTTCAATTGCCCGCAAAGTTATGTCTTTTAAATTGCCTACCGGGGTAGCGACAATATAAAACATTATTCCACGGTTACTGATTTAGCCAGGTTGCGCGGTTGGTCCACATCGCATCCGCGCTTTACCGCTATATGGTAGGCTAGTAACTGCAGCGGCAATACCACCAAAAGAGGAGAAAATAATTCATCACACTTAGGGATATAAATAACCTCTCCGGTCAACTCTTTAATATTAGTATCCCCCTCGGTGGCAATAGCAATAATTTTACCCTTCCGCGAACGGATCTCCTGGATATTAGAGACCATCTTTTCATATACCTTGGACTCCGGAGCAATGCAGACTACGCCGCGATATTCATCAATTAAAGCAATGGGGCCATGCTTCATCTCTCCGGCAGCATAACCCTCTGCCGGGATATACGAAATTTCTTTTAATTTCAATGCCCCCTCTAAAGCAGACGGATAATTTACATTCCTGCCTAAATACAGGAAAGAACCAAAATGCGAATGCCGATGAGAGACACGAGCGATGGAATCCTGTTTTTTTAGAATCTCCTCCTGTTTCTTGGGTATGGCCCTTATCTCATCAATGAATTTATTTATTTTATTCTGCGGGATTATATTGCGCGCCTCTGCAAGATAAAAGGCAAATAAATAAATTGCAGTTAACTGCGCAGTATAGGCCTTAGTAGAGGCAACCCCGATTTCAGGTCCGGCGTGGGTATACATCACCCCGTCTGATTCACGGGTTAAGGTCGAACCCAGCACATTACATATAGAAATTACCGAAGCTCCCATCTTTTTTGCTTCTCTGATACCTGCCAGCGTATCCGCAGTTTCTCCGGATTGGCTGATCGCTAACACCAGGGTGTTTTCATCAATAAGCAAATCCCGGTAACGAAACTCGCTTGAAACATCTATATATGTTGGTATTTTACAAAGTGATTCTAAAACATATTTGCCCACCAAGCCGGCGTGATATGCTGTTCCGCATGCAACGATAAAAATACTCTTTATATTTTTCAGTTTCTCAGGCGCGATGTTTTGTTCTTTAAAAATAATCCTGTTATCCTTCTTGATCCTTAGGTCGAGCAGGCTTGCAATAATCCGAGGCTGCTCATTGATTTCTTTGAGCATAAAATGTTTATACCCTTGTTTCTGGGCCTGCTCAATATCCCAATTTAGCCGCACCGCTCCCCTGGCTACTGTTTTGCCGTTAAGATCCTTTATTGTGCAGCCGTTTTTACTTAATACCGCTACCTCATTTTCCTCTAAGAAAATTATCTCTTTGGTATGTTCAAGGATGGCTGGGGCATCCGAAGCAAGAAAATTCTCTCCCTTGCCAATCCCCACGATCAAAGGACTTCCTGAGCGGGCGCCAACAAGTTTATCCGGCTCTTGCTTGGCGATAACCGCAATAGCAAAAGACCCGGCGACTAATTTCAAGGCTTTACTGACTGCTTCTTCTAATGGTATATTCTTATAAAACTTCTCGATAAGGTGCACAATAACTTCGGTATCGGTCTGGCTGCGGAACAAATGCCCTTCTTTGAGCAACTGTGCCTTTAAGGTCTCATAGTTTTCGATAATCCCGTTATGCACAAGCGTTATTTCGTTTTCACAATCAGCATGGGGATGGGCATTGAATCGGGTAGGAGCTCCGTGAGTAGCCCAGCGAGTATGCGCGATCCCGACAAATCCTTTAAGTGGACTGACTTTAAGTAGTTTTTCTAAAGCGTTGATTTTACCTGGGGCTTTTCTGACGCAAGGAGTGTTTTTCCCGGGCAGAATGACCGACATACCGCTGGAATCATACCCTCGGTATTCCAAACGCTTAAGGCCGGTCAAGAGTATTTCCTGAGCCGGCCTTTCACCTATATATCCAACTATTCCGCACACAATAACACCTTCAATTTTAATCCCTCGCCTAAACGCTTGCAAATTCCTGATATTTTGTGTTTAAATTTGCTGCGCAGGCTTCGGAACAAATTTGTCTGACACAAAAGCCAGCAAATTTAGTGACCCTGACGGGATTTGAACCCGTGTCGAGAGCTTGAAAAGCTCTTGTCCTGGACCAGGCTAGACGACAGGGTCAGGCTTTACTCTTCCTCTTCGGCAATGACCGGGGCAACACAAGAAACCCGGTCTTTATCCTGTAGCTTAATTAACCGCACACCTTGGGATGAACGTCCGGTTTCACGGATATCTTTTATTGCACAGCGTAAAAATATTCCGTTTTGGGTAATAACCATAAGCTCATCTTTGTCATTTACGGATTTTAAATTTACGGCTTCGCCGTTTTTCTCCGTGACCCTGATATTGATTACACCTTTGCCACCACGGCTGGTCAATCGATATTCATCAACGGTGGTGCGTTTTGCAAAACCTAAAGCTGTGACTGTAAGTATGGTAGAGCCCTTCTGCGGGACTACCATATCTATAACTTCATCTTTTTTTGCTAAAGATATAGCGCGTACGCCCTGGGCCCCCCTGCCCATATCGCGCACCTTTTCTTCGGAAAATCTTATCGCCTTACCCTGCTTAGTTCCGATAAGCAATTCCTGTTTACCATCGGTCATCTCCACTCCGATCAAAACATCATCTTTATCTAAAGTAATCCCGATAATCCCGCCCTTACGCGGATTGCCGTATGCCTCAAGTTTAGTTTTCTTGACTTGGCCCAGCTTAGTAACCATCACTAAATACTTATCCGGGGAAAATT
This sequence comes from Candidatus Omnitrophota bacterium, assembly GCA_028715095.1. GTDB lineage: Bacteria > Omnitrophota > Gorgyraeia > Gygaellales > Profunditerraquicolaceae > UBA6249. The sequence goes on along the minus strand of JAQUSM010000001.1, from coordinate 3,995 downwards.
CCTTTACCGGTATGGTTGAACTAACTTTAGCTGACTGCTCCATTTGCACAAGGTTGACAATTGCTTTTCCTTTAGAAATGCGGCTGGCCTGGGGTATTTCATAAACCTTCAACCAGTGCACCTGGCCTTTGTCGGTAAAAATAAGCAGGTAGTCTTTAGTTGAGGCAACAAAAAGGTGTTCGCTAAAATCCTCTTCCTTAAGTTCCGCGCCCGTGCCTCCAGTGCCTCCGCGTTTTTGCTTACGGTAGGAACTTACCGGCAAACGCTTAATATAGCCGCCATGGCTGATTGTTACCACTACATCTTCTTCAGCAATTAAATCTTCGACCTCCAGCTCTTCTGCTTCCCCTACGATATCCGTGCGCCGCTGGTCTCCATACTTTTTCTTTAAGTTCTCAAGCTCTTCCTTAATGATGGCTTCAATCTTTTTCTGTGAAGCTAAAATCGCCCTGCACAATTCAATTTTCTTTAAAAGCTCCTCATATTCTGCATCAATTTTATCACGTTCAAGAGCAGTCAAGCGCTGCAGCTGCATCTCAAGAATAGCCTGCGACTGGATCTCGGAAAGCCCGAACTCTTTCATTAGGTTAACTTTAGCGCTCTCCACGCTCTTGGAAGTCTTAATAACTTTGATAATCCGGTCTATAAATTTAAGCGCTATTTTCAGTCCTTCTAAAATATGCGCGCGCCTTAAAGCCTTATCTAATTCAAATTGGGTACGCCTGCGGATAACGACTTTGCGATGCTCAATATAGCAATCCAATACCTGGCGCAAATTCAAAACCTTGGGCCGGTTATCCACCAATGCCAGCATAATAATCCCAAATGTATTTTCCAGCTGGGTGTGCTTAAAAAGCTGGTTTAGGATAATCTGCGGTTCAATATCACGCTTAAGCTCAATCACAATACGCATACCCTCTTTGTCCGATTCATCGCGTATATCAGATATGCCTTCAATCTTCTTATCATCAACTAAAGCGGCAATTGCTTCGATAACACTGGATTTCTGCACCTGATAAGGGATCTCGGTAAAAATAATCAGGTCTTTGCCATTCTTCTGATGCTCTACAGTTGCCTTGGCGCGCACCAAAAGCTTGCCTCTTCCTGTCATATACGCATCTTTGATCCCGGATTTTCCACAAATTAATCCTCCGGTAGGAAAGTCCGGCCCCTTAATATAACGCATCAGGTCTTTAATTTCCGCATCGGGATTATCAATAAGATAGATAATCGCATCACAGACTTCATTCAAGTTGTGCGGCGGTATGTTTGTGGCCATACCTACGGCAATTCCGCTTGAACCATTGACTAAAAGGTTTGGAAGGCTGGCCGGCAACAGCAAGGGTTCTTTTAAAGAAGAATCGAAATTAGGCCCAAAGGCAACCGTATCTTTTTCAATATCTCCGAGCAATTCCTCGGAAATAGCGGCAAGCCGGGCTTCGGTATAACGCATAGCTGCGGCAGTATCTCCGTCAACCGAACCGAAGTTCCCCTGGCCATCCACGAGAGGATAGCGTAAGGTGAAATCCTGCGCCATTCTTACCAGGGTATCATAAATAGCCATGTCTCCATGCGGATGGTATTTACCCATGGTTTCACCGACTATACGCGCGCATTTTTTATAAGGCTTGGAGTGTTCGAGATTAAGCTCCTGCATAGCATAAAGAATCCTGCGATGCACCGGCTTTAAGCCATCGCGCACATCAGGCAGGGCGCGGCCGACAATTACGCTCATCGCGTAATTCAGATAAGAATCTTTTACCTCATCTTCAATATAAACCGGAATTATTTTTTCGTTACGCGCATACATGAGCCTCTAAGACCTCTTTTAATTTTTTATACAATATTACAGCAATCGCTGTCCAAAACGGCACCAGGAGAATATTGATAAACATGCTATATATTGTGCCCGCCCGGTTGGCCATATCAGGGTAATTACCCAAGCCTAGAAATGTTCCTATAATAATAAAAGGAAGCAGGCAGGCAATATATACCAGTATAATCAAACAATAAGTTCCTGTAACCGGAAGCACATAGTTTTTAATTAAAGATGAGCTTTTCTTCAAAGCAGTAACGGCACGAACATTTTCAAGTACGCATACCGTTGTGGCAAGAGACCAAAGAATCATAAAATAAGCCAAAAAAAGAATAAGCACAATTACTAAAACAAGGCAGATCAACGCAGCCAGTATTTTGCTAACTTTCAATAATAAAGGTAAAATTATTGCGGCAGATAAACCCCCCAGTATTATCATGCCCATTAAAAATAAAAAAACTATCAAAACCGTGCCTAAATATTTAAGGAAGAATTTTTTTGTCTGCTTGATGCTTTGGCCGATTGTCCAAAACTCAAGACCAACCGCCTGTTTAACCCCCAGCAATAAAGAAATATGGCACCAAATGCTGATTATCAGGGCCGGAATAAAAAACCCAAGAAACACCTGAAGGTTTGGTTTCTGATCCTGCAGCTTGCTTGCCACAGGGGTTAAGTAAAAAATAATAATCGGCAAATTAAAAATAAAATAGATAGCGCCTAATTTCCCTAAATTATTCCTGCAGATGCCCCAGGCCTCCTTAAAAATTGCAACTGGATGAATGCTTTTCTTATATTTATCCGGCGTCATTATTTCCATATTAAATGTCCAAATTCTTTACCTGGTGCGCGTAATCTTCTATAAATTCGCGGCGCGGCTCTACCTGGTCCCCCATTAAGACCGTAAACATCTTATCCGCCTCAACCGCATCCTCTAAAACTACCTGTAAAATTGTTCTTTTCCCCGGATCCATAGTAGTATCCCAAAGCTGCTGAGGGTTCATCTCGCCCAAACCTTTATACCTCTGGATATGCATGCCTTTAGCGGCCACTTCCTTGATATAAGCAAGAACCTCCCTTAGACTAAAAACTTCCTTAGAGTCTTCATCGTTAGTAATACGATAAACTGCTTTAAGCTTTTTTTCCGCCTCTTTAGTTAAACCCTGTTTAGAAACAACAGTACTGCTAAAATAACTCTCAACATCAAAACCAAGTTTCTCAATTTTAGCAATCACTTGCTCTATTTCCTGTGATTCGAAAAGCTGCAACACATCTTGCTCCACATCTTTGCCTTCTTTTTCCGTGATAGCAGCCAGCTCTTTATCTGAAAAGATAAAAAGGGTATTTCCCTCCACTTTTATCCTATAAATAGGCATTTTTTTGGTTTTTTGATGCCTAGAATTAATATAATCTGCAAAATTAACTCCCTTTTTCTCCAAATATCTTCCTAATTTATCCAACTCAACTAAGTTCTTCAAAAGCTCCTTAAATTGATTGTCTGTAAAATCCTGCTTATCCTTCAGCCGCAACAACTTATGCCCCTCCCGGCCTAAATCTAACAACAAATCATCCATCTGCTGTTCAGTTTGGATGTATTCTTCCCGTTGGCCTCTTTTAATTTTATAAAGAGGCGGCTGGGTAATATAAACATGCCCCTCTTCTATTAGTTTGGGCATTTGACGGTACAGCAAAGTTAAAAGCAGGGTGCGTATATGCGAACCGTCAATATCCGCATCTGCCATAAGCATAAGCTTATGATACCTTAATTTTGAAAGGTCAAATTCTTCGCCAATGCCCGTTCCTAAAGCAGTAATAATAGTACGTATTTCTTCATTAGATAAAATTTTATCTAAACGTGATTTTTCCACATTTAAAATCTTTCCTTTGATGGGCAGGATAGCTTGGAATCTTCTGTCACGGCCTTGTTTTGCCGAACCGCCTGCAGAATCCCCCTCTACAATGTAAAGTTCACATAAGGCTGCATCCCGTTCAGAGCAATCCGCTAATTTACCAGGCAGGCCAGCTCCCTCTAAAGCGCCCTTTCTACGGGTCAACTCCCTGGCCTTACGCGCAGCTTCTCTGGCACGCGAAGCTACAATTACTTTATCTATAATTTTATTGGCAACCGGGGGGTTTTCTTCAAAATAACTTGAAAGCGAATCCAGGCTGGCCGAAGCCACCA
>JAQUSM010000026.1 GCA_028715095.1 Candidatus Omnitrophota bacterium | reverse complement strand
CTGATCCTTAAACGGCTATCCTTGGGGATAAATTCATGGGTTAGGAACCTTATCCCGCCCTGGCTGATATCCTTTGTAAGATATTCTTTTATTTCTTCTGCGGGGATAATCTCATAAGCTATTTGCAGGCTTTCAGGAACCCTTGTAAACCTTCTCCTATCCTGCATTCCGCCCCTCTCTAGCTGCTTGCCTCTTAATCCAAGGCTACCGCTTTATCTCGTAAGAATAATCTTCTCTTGCCTGGCCGTTAGAGTCACAACGTTTATACCAGCTGACACTGGAGCCGTCACTACGCAGATAACTTTTTACCCGCTCCGCGTAACACAAAGAAAAACTGATAAACAGGTTGAGACATAAAAATAGTAATATTTTCTTCACTGAAACTTTCTCAAACATTCCTTACGTGTACTCTTTTAATTTTCATAAACTAATAACTTTTATTAATTAAAGAAAGCGAAGATTTTGAGAATTCCCCGTTATTAGAAAGAGAAAATGACGGTTTTGAAAACTCCCCCGTACTGGCGGCAATACTGAAAGAATTCCTTGAGAATTCCCCATCGTTATCAGATAGAGAAAATGAAGGCTTGCCGAAGTCTCCGGTAGGTTTTGAAAATTCTCCTGTTTGGTTAGCTATGGAAAAGGAAGGCTTTCCGAAATCTCCTGTCGTCTTTGAAAACTCCCCGCTGCTGGAGTTAATCACAAAAGAAAGTTTATTAAAATCGTCGGATATTCTTGAAAATTCGCCCCCGCTTGTAAAATAAGTATGGCTGCCTATAGTAATAAAATGGACGGATTCATTTTCAGCGAAAACAGCTGACATAGAAAAAAATAGTACTCCGGCAGATATACAGATAGTTATTAATTGTTTTTTGCTCATCTTATTACTAAGATCCAAAACTAATACGCCTGTCTAATATTTTTTTAATTATAGCACCCCAATTAACAAAAATAAACAAAAAAAAGAGGATTGTTTTATGATCCTCTCCTCTCGGGAAAACTATTATAAATTTATTGCGGGGATGCGATTTGAACGCATGACCTCAAGGTTATGAGCCTTGCGAGCTACCAGGCTGCTCCACCCCGCGAAGCCTATCTTTTCTTATCCGAGAAAATCTTGATGGGGATCTCGCCTTTTCTTACTACCCCCATCTTATCCCGGGCCATCTTTTCCTGATAAACCGGATCATTCTCAAGCCGCTTAAGCTCTTCCTGTAGAAGGTAATTTTCAACGGCCATTTTACGAAAATTGCTTTCTAACTGGCGGTTCTTGGCTCTTAATCCCTGCAGTTTTATATACCCCGGCAGGAATAAAACTAAGAGCAAAACCGTAAAACCAAAAAGCCAAAAGGCCCTTCTTAACGTAGAGAGCATCTACTTTTTCCAGGATCTCCCCGCATAAACCGCTCTTTTACCTAATTCCTCTTCGATCCTCAAAAGCTCGTTGTATTTACAGATCCTGTCGGTGCGGGACAAAGAACCGCTTTTGATCTGGCCCACCCCGCTTGCCACCGCCAGATGCGCAATAGTAGTATCTTCAGTTTCTCCGGAGCGGTGCGAAATTATGGCGTTATATTTATTCTTTTTGGCGATAGCAATCGCTTCAAGAGTCTCTGAGAGCGAGCCAATCTGATTGACCTTAATCAGTATAGCATTAGCTATTTTTTCTGCAATCCCTTTTTTAAATATCTTGGGGTTGGTAACAAAGATATCATCCCCCACCAGCTGGACTTTATCTCCTATACTTGAGGTCATCTGGGCCCAGCCGCTCCAGTCGTGCTCGGAAAGACCGTCTTCAATGGACAAAATAGGATAACGGTTGAGCCACCCTTCATATATAGCTATTAAATCCATTGAGGTCTTCTCTGAACCTTCAAAAGTATATTTGCCATCTTTGCAAAAAGAGCTGGCAGCGCAATCTAAGGCCAAAGAGATATCTTTGCCGGGGGCATAACCTGCTTTTTCAATCGCCTGGATAATCAAGCTTAAAGCCTCTTCGTTAGAATTAAGACTGGGGGCAAACCCTCCCTCATCCCCTACGGAGGTAGAAAGCTTCTTGGATTTTAAAATGGATTTTAGATTATGAAAAACCTCATCTGCCGCGCGCAATCCTTCTGAAAAAGAAGGGGCGCCTTGCGGCATAATCATAAATTCCTGTATATCCAGGTTATTATCGGCATGCATGCCGCCGTTCAAAATATTCATTAAAGGGACGGGTAATATCCTTGCTTTATCCCCTCCTAAAAATTTATAAAGAGGCTGTTTCCTGGAAATCGCGGCTGCTTTAGCTACTGCCATGGAAACCCCCAGGATAGCGTTAGCGCCAAGATTAGACTTAAATTCTGTCCCATCCAGCTTAATTAACAGCTTATCGATCTTGGCAAAATCCGCTGTTTTGCCGCAAATAGCGGAATTGATTAAAGTGTTGACATTGGCTACTGCCTTTAATACCCCTTTGCCTAAATACCTTTCTTTATCGCCATCCCGTAGCTCTAAAGCCTCATTTTCTCCGGTAGAAGCTCCCGAGGGCACCGCAGCGCGTCCTAATATGCCGTTTGTCAAAATACAGTCCACTTCAACCGTAGGATTTCCGCGCGAATCCAGGATCTCCCGCGCTAAAACCTTTTTAATCTTTGCCATTTTATTCTCCTTGCCGGTAAAGGCACACCCGCGCAATACCTTATAAGCGCAGGGTGCCAAGTTAAGAAAATTTAAATAACTTCATAATTATACACGCAAAAATTATCAAGTCAAGGGAAGAAAAGATTTGACTTAAAAGGACGGATATGTTATTTTCTATATGTTGAATTTAGGCGCCGGATAGCAACAATAGGAGAAATTATGAACTGGAAGAAAATCAGGTTCTTCATAAAACTTCACTGGTTAAAAGCCCTCCTTTTTACCTTTTTAACCGCCCTGGCCATATCCCTGGTCTTCTTTATTATTATCGGCCTGCGCGCCTGGAATGAATCTGAATCTTATCTGAGGCAATCACAGTTAGCCATGATCCCGCTGCAGCTATACCTGCAGATCATTATGGCCCTTATCTTCGGTTTTGTGTACACCTATTTAATGTACTGGCTCTATTTTAAACGCGGGGCTTCGTCGTTTTCTCAAACCAGCAAGAAATCCATTTCCGGAAAAGATGTAGGCATTACCTGGGATGATGTCGTCGGCATGGACGAAGCTAAAGAGGAGGCCCTGGAAGTAGTTAAACTGATCGTCGACCGGGTCAGCCTCCAGCGTATCGGAGGAAAGATCTTAAAAGGCATTCTCATGCTCGGCCCGCCGGGATGCGGCAAGACATACCTTGCTAAAGCAATCGCCACAGAGACCAAGCTTCCTTTTATTTCCATGTCTGGTTCGGAATTCGTGGAGATGTTTGTCGGCGTAGGAGCCGGAAGAGTGCGTTCTTTGTTCAAAAAAGCCCAGCAGCTGGCAGAGCTTGAAGGAGGATGCATAATCTTTATCGATGAAATTGATGCTATAGGAGCGCAGCGTTCCATGGACCGCGGTTTCGGAGGGACTACTGAACATAATACTACCTTGAATCAGCTGTTGGTCGAAATGGATGGTTTAAAAGATAAAGACTATAATATTGTTTTGATCGGGGCCACGAATGCCCCTGAAACATATCTTGACCCTGCCCTGCTTAGGCCGGGAAGGTTTGACCGCAAGATCTTTGTCGACAAACCTAACCTGGAGGACCGCGGCAAACTTTTTACTTATTACCTGAAAAACGTAAAATATAATGTACAGGACGTAAAAATCGACCGGCTGGCGCGTATCACCGTAGGCCAAAGCCCGGCGGATATTGCCAATATAGTACGCGAGGCAGCCCTGATTACTGTACGCAATCAAAATTCATTAATTACTATGAAGGAGATTGACGAAGCACGGGAAAGAATTGCCTTGGGCATAAAGCGCAGAATAAAACTGAGTGAGAAAGAAAAATGGCAAACCGCCTATCATGAAAGCGGCCATGCTATTACCACTTACCTGCTTGCTCCCTCTAAAGATGTCTTTAAAATAACCATTACCCCCCGCGGGCCTACCGGCGGGGCCACCTGGATCCCGGAGAGAGAAGATACTTTCATCGAAGACTCCAATGAATTGCTCAGTAAAATAAAAATCAGCCTGGGCTCATACGCTGCCGAAAAAATAAAGTATAACGCGACAACCTCCGGAGTTTACGGGGACTTCTCTAACGCCATGCATCATGCCCATAATATGGTCTGGGTCTGCGGTATGGGCAAGAGCGGGTTTTTAGGAAACTGGGAGATTGTTACTAAAATTTCCGAAGATGTTAAAGGCAAGCTTGATGCCGATGTCCAGGATATATTAAATACCTGCCTTGAAGAAGTAACTGCGCTGCTTAAGAAAGAGGAGCCTCTCATGGACAGGCTGGCCAAAGAACTTGTAGCAAAAGGTGAGCTTAATTACGATGAAATCGAAGCTATCTTCAAAGAGTTTGGCAAAAGCCGGCCTTAAACTAATCCCTCTTATCTTATTTTTATCCGCCTGCACCTCCTCTACCACTCCGTCATTCTTAAAAGAAGACATCTCCAAGGCAGTAAAAGATATCTGCAAGAAAGAATACCAGCTTGATATTATAACTAAACTTACCGGGCGCACCTTTTGGGTGTATATGCCCCTTGAAAACATTATCACCAAGTCCGACAAACCGGAAAAATATATCGAAAGATTCCTGGTTGAAGACAGGAAAAACCAGTTTGATGAAAATGTCCTAAGGATTAGTTATTTTATTAAACCGGTGCCGGAAACAGAAAAACAACAGGAGATGACATTAGACAAATCCGTAAATACAAAAATATTTAACATACTTCAGGTTGTCCGCAGGGTGTTTTTCAGCATGGATAACAGGGAAACAAAGAATAACCCTATTCTCTTCTGCATTATCACCGCGGACGTAGCAAACGGCTTTGAATTAAGGCAGATTTTCCATTGCCTGGATTTAAAAAAACTTTCCTACGGCTTTATCTCCCAGACCGAATACCAGCACCGCATTGTCCAGGATACGGAGGTATCCGCGCAGATTATAGGAGATAAAGAAGGCAGGCATTTGGTCTACAGGGATATACCCTTAGAGGAATTCCTGGCTGATCAGATCCAGGGCCGCATAAGAATGAAATTTCAAAAACCGGAAGTGGGCAAAAACGCCGATATTGACCGGGAGGTTTTAAAGATAACCTCCCTTACTTTGAATACTTACGCGTTTAAAGATTTTAGTGTAGTGGAAATGACCAACCTGGTTACCGGGGCAAAAACAATTCTTAACCGGGCCGCTGTCTTTGCCGGACCTAAAGAATAGGTTTTAATCCCTTCAAAGATTTTATCTTGCCGCTGCAAAACAACCTAATTACTTGAGGGTAAAGCTTATGCTCCAGGGCGTGGATTCTCTTTTCAAGCGAAGCAAGGTTATCGCAGCTTCTGATTTTTATCCGCTCCTGTAAAATAACCGGGCCATGGTCCATCTTTTCATCGACAAAATGTACCGTTACTCCGGTAGAAGAAGCCTTATAATCAAGAGCGTCTTTTATGGCGTGGGCACCCTTAAACGCAGGAAGCAGTGACGGATGGATATTCAAAATACGGTTACGGTATCGCCTGACAAAATCCGGGCTGAGCATACGCATAAATCCGGCTAAAGCGATTAAATCTATTTTATAGCTTTTTAACCTCTGGATTATCGCTGTTTCAAAATCAGCGCGGCTGGCAAAGTCAGCGCGGTTGACCAAAACAACCTGTACTCCTGCATTTTTTGCGCGTTTAATCACAAAGGCTTCCGGCCTGTCACAAACCAGGATTACCGACTTTACCTTAATCTTGGCCCGTCTTATCGCTTTAATAATCGCAGAAAAATTGCTTCCGTTGCCTGAAGCAAACACGGCTAGATTCATTCCCTTACCCTTATAGTTTTAGTGGGACAAACCCTGACGCAGTCTTTGCAGGAAGTGCATTTATGATAATCAATTACCGCAAGGTTGTCTATTACGTGGATAGCATCGAATTTACACGTCTTCTCGCACAGCTTGCAGGCAATGCAACCCACGGGGCAGACGGCTTTTACATCCCTGCCGGAATCATGCGAGCTGCATGCTACATACACGGTGCTGGATGTAGATACAAGCGAGAATAGTTTCTTGGGACAGGCCAATACACATTTATTGCAGGAGCGGCATTTAATTTTGTCCACTACCGGTAAAGCTTCGCTAGACATACTAATTGCCCCGAATGGGCAAGCTTTTTGGCAGGTGCCAAAGCCCAGACAGGCAAAAACACAGCTCTTCTGCCCGCCTAAAACTAAATTTGCCGCGATACAATCATTAACTCCGCTATATAAATATTTATCTTTTACTCTCAAGCCGCCGTTACAATGCAGGGTAGCTATTTTCTTAGTTTGTTTCTCAAGCGCAATCCCCATAATATGGGCAATCTTCTCCTTAATTTCGTCGCTGCAAACCCGGCAGGTATCTACAGTGCTCTTGCCGCTAAGCAGGCTTTCGGCAAAACCAAAACATCCCGGGTTACCGCATGCCCCGCAGTTTGAGCCGGGAAGAAGATGTTGCACCTCTTCTAATTTTGGGTTAACCTGGACAGCCAGCTTCTTGGAGGCGACAGCTAAACCCACCCCAAATAGTAACCCTAAGAAACCCAAGACTAATATAGCAATTAATATTTCCATTAGAATTTAAATCCGCTAAAACCCATAAAACTCAAACTTAAAACCGAAGCGATAATAAATGCCAGGGGAAAATCCTTTAACGCCTTCGGGACGTTGCAAAGCTCAAGCCTCTCTCTTATTCCGGACATTAAAAGCATGGCCAAAGTATAACCTAAGCCCACGCATACCCCTTGAAAAATAGAATAGTAAAGGCTCCCGGCAACCTGCTTTCCGTTTACAAAAAACATATCTATATTTAATACCGCCACTCCTAATACCGCGCAGTTTACGGTAATTAGAGGCAGATATATCCCAAATGCCCTATACAACTGTGGGCTTACCTTTCTTATAACCATCTCTACAAGCTGCACAGAAGTAGCAATGACTAAGATAAAAGAGATGGTCCGCAGATAGGTGAGGTTAAACGGCAAAAGAAGAAAACGATAGACAAGCCAGGTAATCGCAGAAGACATAACAATAACAAACATTACTGCTCCGCTCATCGCCAGGGCCGGCTTTGTTTCTTTAGAGATGGCGATAAAAGAACATAGGCCCAAAAAACGGGAGAGGATTACATTGTAAATAAATACCGCGGAGATAAATATAGTCAGAAATTCCTGCAGGTTCATATCTTCCTGTTCTTTAACAAATTGAAGAAACCCAATAATAATCCGATCACCAGCAGCGCTCCCGAAGGCATACCGAAAACAAACACCGGTTCAAACCCCTTAAACAAGGTATGGCCGAGAATCTGGCCTGAACCCAGAAACTCCCTTATGGCGGAGATAAGAATAAGCGCGAGGGTAAAACCTACGCCCATACCTAATCCATCCCAGAAAGCACTGGCTAAATTATTCTTACAGGCAAATGCCTCTGCACGGCCCAAAACTATGCAGTTAACGACAATCAAAGGAACGTAAATACCTAAAGAGCGGTCTAACGCCGGGCTGTAGGCTTTCATACATAGCTCCGCGATAGTGACAAATGTAGCGATAATGACGATATAACAAGGTATGCGGATCTTATCCGGGATAAAATCCCTGACCAACGAAACAATAATACTTGAGCCCAAAAGCACAAAAGTAGCGGCTATTCCCATCCCGATACCATTGGCTACTGATACGGAAACAGCCAGCGTAGGGCATAATCCCAGAACCAGCACAAATGTGGGATTTTCTTTAATTATGCCCTTGGTAAATTCCTTGATTAAACTCTTCATTTAACCCCGTAAATCCTGTTTTTGGTATAGCGGTCAATAAAAGGCGTTGCCGCGTTCATCATTAATATAGCATATGAGGCCCCTTCGGGATAACCGCCCCAAAGACGGATAACTGCCGTAAGCAAGCCGCAGCCTATGCCAAAAATAATTTGCCCCTTAGCGGTTAAAGGCGTAGCTACGTAATCGGTGGCCATAAAGAATGCACCCAGTATCAGGCCGCCGCTTAATACGTGGAACAACCAGTCTCCCTGGAATAACTGCCTGGCTCCAAATATATAGGTAAATACAGCTGTGGTGAAAATATAAGTTACAGGAATATGCCAGGAGATATACCCTTTGTATAGTAAAACCGCCGCTCCGATTAATAACGCTAAAATACAAACTTCACCGATACAGCCGCCGCGTTTTCCCAGGAATAAATCCAGATAAGAGATATGTTCCAATATCCTTCCTTCTTTGAGCGCAGCCAGAGGGGTTGCAGAAGTTACCGCATCATAGCTAAACGGTTTGACAAAGCTGGTCATATATTTCGGCCAGGAGGCCATAAGAAATACCCTGCCTACGAGAGCGGGGTTAAAAATATTCTGCCCCAGCCCGCCAAAAACCTGTTTACCGATGGCGATAGAAAATACCGCGCCGACTATCGGCAGCCACAAAGGCACGTTAGAAGGAAGATTATAAGCCAGCAATATCCCGGTATTTACCGCTGAACCGTCCATAACCGTAATTTTATTCTTAGTCCAGATCTCAAATACTGCTTCGGTCAACACCGCGGCGATAACCGCAACCAAAATAACCCAAAGCGCATTTAAACCGAATATAATTACTCCGGCAATTCCAGCCGGGACAGTACTGAATGCAACTGTCCACATAATCCTGGATACAGATTCTTGTTTGTGGATATGCGGAGATCCGGAAACTATAAATTTATTTCTCATTTTTTATTAATTCTTTTGTCTCTTGCGCTTTTTTAATCACTGAATTCATCACAGCTTTGCTGGAAATCGTCGCTCCGGTAATTGCCTGCACACCTGATAAACTCAATGCGTCCTCTTTATTAAACTGCCTGGTAAAGCTATTTTCCGTTACGCGCATACCCAAGCCCGGGGTCTCGTTTAAAGATACCACCTTTATCGCGCTAATTTTTCCGTCAGGAAACATGCCGGCTAAAGTTTCAATTACGCTGGAATAACCTTTCCCGCTGGCCTTAAAAACAAAACCTATCAAGTTATCCTGGCTATCAAGCGCCTTATAATATAATATTTCCTGGCCCGGCTTTACCTCGGCAAATTTTGCAGCTTCAGGCATGACTTCTTTAAGCGCAGACTGTTCTTCTGCCAGGGCCTGAGCGGCAATTTTGGCGCGGGTAAGTGTATTAGCCCCGGATAATAACCCTGCGGCAATTATGCAAATCAGCGCTAAGATAAAACCGTATCTAAACATTTCCTTCATTTTATTTTGGCTACCTCTAGCTTTGCCCTTTTAATCGTCTGCAACAACCTGCGATTTGCCGGACAGACATAATTACATATACCGCATTCAATACAATCGCTGGCTCCGTAATCTTTAGTTGACTGCCAAAGCGATTTTTCTGAAGCTAAGTTAATCTGGCAAGGCATAAGTCCTACCGGGCAGCCGCGCACACAGGCAGCGCAGCGTATACAAGGCCCCTCTTCTATGGTTTTAGCTTCCTTTTCATTCATGAGCAGCAGGCCGCCGCTTGACTTTATTATGGGGACTTCGTGTGTATACTGGGCAATGCCCATCATC
>JAQUSM010000168.1 GCA_028715095.1 Candidatus Omnitrophota bacterium | reverse complement strand
AAAGGCCGCAGAATTTTATTTACAGCTGATCCAGCTTTATCCGGATACAAGCCATTTTGATGAAGCTGCCTATAAGATTGCCATGATCGACGCATATGTTTTGGCGGATATCAAAGAAGCAAGGTTGTATTTTGAAAAACTTATTGCTAGACCGGCAATCAGCCCCCAGGTAATCTCCAGTTTCTATCAGTTGGGTTTATTGGCGCAGTGGGAGGGTGATTTAACCAAGGCCAAAGGCTATTATGATACCCTGATTAATAAACTTGGCAATAATCAGCCGATGGCAGCAGAGAGGGCCAAAGAAAGGCTCAAAGAGATATCCGAGAATAAACCGTTAATCTATAATTTAAAGAAATTCCTGGATCTCTCTTTTAGAAAAGAAGATATTTCGTTAGAGGCGGATAAGTCTGAACTAAAATCTTCCGGTTACTTATTAGGAAAAGGGCAGGAGTTTACGGTTTCCTCATTTTCCGGCATGCCGGAGAGCGGTTGTAATCAGGTAGAACTGCAATATCTATGGTCAGGAGATTTAGGAACCGCAAATCCCGGAACAGACAGCGGGAGTTTTCAGGGCGCTTATCCTGATCCCGGGACAAAAGAGATAAACTTAATTATAGTAACATCCGCGGGGATCCTGGATCATTCATTTATAATGGTTGACGTTTATTAGCTCCCGTAGCTTATATCCTTCCAGGCAGCTTTTCCATTACTTCTTAAAAATACTTGACTTAAGCCTTCTTTAGTAGTATAAATAAGATAAATATTTTCATCTAAATTCAGCAGGTTAACAGGCAAATTCATTTTATGCACGTATTGGATTTACAAAAAGAAGCTTTCAGCGAAAAAGAAAAACGCAATATCGAAATACTTGATATTCTTAGAAGGCAGGGGCCGATAAGCCGTCCGGATATTTCCCAGGAGATGGGAATAAATGTAGTGACCATTTCAAGCTATATCGATGATTTTATCAAACGCAGCCTGGTTTATGAAAAAGAGCTTGATGTATCCGAAGGCGGAAGGCGGCCGATCCTGCTGGATTTAAATCCAGCCGCGGGATTTGCTATCGGAGTGGGGTTGAACCTGATGAATATGGTCGGCCTGCTCGTAGATTTAAAGGGTAATATTATTACTAAGACTCAGGTTGCCCGGACCCAGGCCTCTGTTGGAGAGGTTTCCGAATGCCTGTTAGAAATTGTGCGGGAGATCCTAAGGCGCTCTAAAGGTTACGCCGAGAACATAAAAGGTATCGGCATAGGTATCGCCGGCTTAATCAATAAGAAAAATGGTTCAGTCCATTGGCCGCAGAAAATGGACCATTACTATACCTACACTTCTGTGGATATCCCTTTAAAAGATTTAATGGAAAAAGAGTTTAATCTCCCGACCTTGATTGAAAATGACGCAACCAGCGCCTGTTCCGGGGAGCATTGGCTGGATTTAGGCCAGAACTACAAGAATGTCCTTTATATGTTTTCCGGAGTAGGATGCGGGATAATGATCAACGGTGAGGTTTACCGCGGCTCTCAGGGTTATGCCGGAGAGGTATCCGTATATAACTATAAAGAGCAGGATCTTTTTAGCTGCGCAAGCGGCGCCCCTTGTTTTATAAAACGCTGGGAAATGGATTTAGGAATTGTCGATGAGCTTAAAGCAGCGTTGCTTAAAGATAAAGAAAAGGCAGAAGAGTTTTTCCGGATTTCCTCTTGCACTATGGAGAATATAAATTTGAAAAATGTATTTATCGCCAGCCGCCTGAAAAATGAAACTGCTTCTTTAGTTTTAGATAGCGCGGCAAGAAGGCTGGGGATCAAGATTGCGTACCTGGTGAACCTGCTTAATCCTCAGGTAGTGGTTATCGGAGGAGGTTTTGAAGAAGCGGGAGAAGGTTTTCTAAATAAGATCAGGAACACGGTTATGGATTGGGCTTTTCACGAGTCAACCAGCGACTTAAAGATTGTTTATTCGCAATTAAGAGAGAATGCCGTAGCCATGGGCGCGGCAAGTTTTGTTTTAGAGAGAGTGTTCGCCCAATTATAAGCCGCAAAGCCATAACAGGGGGGATTATGGATCAAAAGACAAAATTAATCATCATCGGCCTGATAGGTTTCTCTGTAGTATGTCTTTTTCTTTTTATGCAGGCAACTAGCTCTCAGCAGATGCTCATGCGTGAACGGAATGATTTAAAGAGCGAAAATGCGACTTTGATCAGCAAGGTGGACAGGATTGAAAGTGATTTAAAGGCTAACCAGACAAAAATAGCTTCCCTCCAGGATGAAAAGGAAAAGGCTCTCCAGGATGTTAAAGATTTAAACAGCAGGCTTGAGTTAGCCAGCCGCGCACGGGATGAGTTAATTGAGAAATTAAAGAACCAGCGCAAAGAAGAGGTTGTCGCAGCCGCCCCGCAGGAAACAGCCCCGCAGAATACAGATGCCTATTGGGGCCAGATTCTTAAGGCCAAAACCGATTTAGAGCTGCAGCTATCCAGTATCCGGGATGAATTAAAAAGTTTGCAGGCTAGTAATGAATCGTTGCAGAGGGAGAAAAGCACCCTGGAGATAGATATCAACAGCCTGCGTAATGAAAAACAGGATCTATTAAGGCAGCTTGATTATAATCGTAAGCTTTTAGACAGCATATCCCAGGAGGTAGTGCGGGAGAAGAACGATAAGGTGGCAATTCAGGAAAGCTTTAAGGCAATAAAG
>JAQUSM010000167.1 GCA_028715095.1 Candidatus Omnitrophota bacterium | reverse complement strand
AATCTGGTAAATACGGTAAAAGGCTATGCGGCCCATGAAAAGAATGTGTTTGAAGAAGTTACTAATGCCCGTTCGCAATGGGCTAAAGCAGGCTCGCTGGAAGAAAAGGTCAAGGCAGCTTCTGTAGTTGATGCCGCTTTATCCAGGATGCTTTTAGTTGTTGAAAATTATCCTGATTTGAAAGCAAACGAAACATTCCTGAAGCTTATGGATGAACTTTCAGGTTCAGAAAACAGGATAGTTGTTGAGCGTATGCGCTATAATGACGCGGTCAGGGATTATAATGTTACCGTAAGGATGTTCCCCGGAAACGTTGTCGCGCAAATTTTCGGTTATAAGGTAGCCAGTGAATATTTCGCGGCCGAAGAAAAAGCAAAAATAGTACCGGAAGTGAAGTTTTAATATGGCAAAATATATTGTTTTGGTAGGCGATGGTATGGCTGATTACCCGATAGAGGAACTGGGTATGCGTACGCCCTTGGAAGCGGCGCGCACCCCTAATATGGATTTTATTGCCAAAAACGGGCTGCTTGGCCAGGCCAAAACTATCCCGGACAAAATGACTCCGGCATCTGATGTAGCCAATCTTTCCATATTAGGCTACGACCCAAAAAAATATTATTCGGGCCGGGGCCCGCTTGAGGCTGCAAACCTGGGAGTCGAATTAGAAGATGATGATGTTGCCTTCCGCTGCAATTTAATTACCGCCAGCGCCGATAAGCTGCTTGATTATAGCGCCGGGCATATCAACACCAAAGAAGCCGAAAAACTGATTAAACTCCTTGATCAGAAACTAGGTACCAATAAAATGCGTTTTTTTACCGGAATCAGTTACAGGCACCTGCTTTTGGTTAAACGCGGCTCAGAGCTGAAACTTGAGAATTTAAAATGCAGGGCGCCGCATGATATCTCAGGGCAAAATATAAACAAAAACCTGCCTAAGGGTGAAAATGCGGATATAATTATAAAACTTATGCAGGATTCCCGGGAGATTCTTGCCAATCATGAAATTAACCTTGTGCGCCTGGATTTAAAAGAAAATCCCGCCAACATGATTTGGTTATGGGGGCAGGGCAAGAAACCAAGCATGCCGAAGTTTACAGATAAATTCAACCTGTCCGGCAGCGTTATTTCAGCGGTAGACTTAATTAAAGGGTTAGGGCGGATTCTCGGATTAAACGTAATTAATGTTGCCGGGGCCACAGGATATTACGATACCGATTATGCGGGCAAGGCCAGCGCGGGAATTAAATCCCTTGAAAAGAATGATTTTGTTTTTGTCCATGTGGAAGCTCCTGATGAAGCCGGACATAACGCAGATTTGCGGGAAAAACTTATGGCGATTGAACGTTTTGACCAGCTGGTCGTGGGTCCATTCCTTGAGTATTGCAAAAAATCGGCTGATGCCCGCATACTTGTGTTGCCGGATCACGCCACTCCGATTTCTTTAAAAACACACACCTCTGATTCCATCCCTTTCGCTATTTACGGTAAGGACATCCAGAAGAAAGATTTTCTTGGTTATAGCGAGAAAGAGGCGCAAAAATCTGAGTTATATTTTGATAACGGTTATCAGCTTATGGAATATCTTATATTAGGCACCCCGCGCTTATAAGGAGAACAAACAATGCATAAAGGTTTGGTTGTCCAAAAATACGGCGGCTCATCAGTAGCAAATGCAGAGCGCATCCAAAAAGTGGCGCAACGGGTGGTCAGTTACCGTAAAAAAGGCTATGAACTGGTAGTGGTGGTTTCGGCTTTAGGCGATACTACGGATGAATTAATCCAGCTAGCAGATAAAATTAATACTGATCCTTCCGAAAGAGAAATGGATATGTTGCTTTCAACGGGAGAACAGATCTCTGTAGCCCTCCTGGCAATGGCTATTCATAAATTAGGCGCCCAGGCAATCTCTTTTACCGGGGCTCAGGTGGGAATTATCACCGATTCCAGCCACACCCGGGCCAGAATCATTAAAATAAACGCAGATAAAATCAAGGAAGAGTTAAAAAAGGGAAAGATAGTTATAGTCGCCGGTTTCCAAGGGGTAACCTTGGATCAGGATATCACTACTTTGGGCAGAGGCGGCTCGGACTTGACTGCCGTTGCCCTGGCTAAAGAATTAAACGCTGACTCCTGTGAAATTTATACCGATGTTGAGGGTATCTATACTACTGACCCGCGTATTGAAGAAAAAGCCAGAAAAATCAAAGAGATTACTTATGATGAGATGCTTGAAATGGCTTCTCTGGGGGCCCAGGTCATGCAGGCGCGCTCTATTGAAGTCGCCAAGAAATTTAATGTACCCTTACATGTACGCTCATCATTTTCAGCCAATCCCGGGACGATGATTATCAAGGAGGTAAAAATGATGGAAGATGTGGTAGTAAGCGGCATAACCCTGAATAAAAACCAGGCTAAAATTACCCTTTGCGATGTTCCTGATAAACCGGGAGTGGCGGTAAAGTTGTTTAAGGAACTTGCTGTAGCAGGCGTAAGCGTTGACATGATTGTGCAGAATGTAAGCCATACCCGCTCAACCGACATATCTTTCACTATCGCAAAAGGAGACTGCACCAAGGCGGTTAAAATTACCAAAATGGCGGCTAAGGAAATAGGCTCAAGCGAACTGCTCATTGACGAAGATATTGCCCGTGTCTCTATTGTAGGCGTAGGCATGAAATCGCATCATGGGGTCGCAGCCAAGATGTTCGGGATAATGGCTGA
>JAQUSM010000166.1 GCA_028715095.1 Candidatus Omnitrophota bacterium | reverse complement strand
CTTCCGATCTAAAAAATACAGGCGGGAAAATTTCTTATTACTTCAGAGGTCGGCCCGGCCAAAGGTATCCATACAGAGCAGTTGCTCCAGGAGGCAGAGTATCTGCGCGCCAAGATTGACGCGGTAAACGTGACGGATTTACAGAGTTCGGTAATGCGCCTGGGTTCTCTTGCCGTAAGCTACCTGCTTAAACAAAAAGGTTTTGAGCCGATTTATCAATTGACCTGCCGTGACCGTAACCGCCTGGCCCTGCAATCAGATTTATTATCCGCGGCCGCGCTGGGAATTCAAAATGTTTCAATCCTGACCGGCGACCATCCAATCCTGGGAGACCATCCTGAAGCTAAACCTGTTTTCGATTTGGATTCAGTGCAATTATTGCAGGTAGCCAGGATATTGGAGTCCGGACATGATATGAAGCAGAATAAGCTTGAGGGGCCTGCGCCGAAATTCTGCCTTGGCGCGGTAGTTAACCCGGGAGCTGACCCTTTAGAGCCGCAGATTATGAAGATGGAGAAGAAGATTGTTGCCGGGGCTGAATTCTTTCAGACACAGGTGGTATACGACATAGGGTTATTTGAAAATTTTATTGCCAAGACAAAGCATCTAAAGGTGCCGGTTATGGCAGGGATTGTTTTGTTAAAATCAGCGGGTATGGCCCGCTATATGAATAAGCATGTGGCCGGGGTGTTTGTGCCGGATGAACTGATCAAAGAAATGGAAGAAGCTAAAGACAAGGCGGCTGCTTCGGTTGAGATCGCCAGCCGGCTGATCAAGAAATTAAAACCAATGTGTCAGGGTGTTCACATTATGCCTATCGGCTGGAATAAGATTGTGCCTCAGGTTTTAGAGGCCAGTGGGTTATAATAATGCCAAACTTACCGCAGATACCCGGAGCCAGGAAAAAAGGCGTAGTTTTATTGAGCTCCGAAGATGATTTTAAGAAACTCGATGAGTATCATATCAATGATACTGTTTGCATTGAAGGCCCGGTTAATTTAGCCGTTAAACTGGCCGAGTTAATCCATGAGAAATATAAAGTCGGGGTTAAGCTTGTAAGCCCGGATAAACCCCGAAATCCAAAGGAGCTGCCAGCAGATATTGAAATAATAGATAGCCCGATCCAGGAGATTGTAGGCGAAGGCAGGGCGGAGGCGGTTAAATTTAATAACGGAAAAGCCGTCGGGGTATGCCTGGTTTTATTTTTGGATAAAACGATTATTGATAAAACGCAGGATTTGAGTAAGGGAGAAGACATGGCGGATTTACTTTTGCAGCTTGGGACTAAAGGGACAGAGGCAGTCTTAGGTATTACCCGCCAGGCCCTGGATAAGGCGGTTAGCCAAAAAGGCCAAAGTGAAAAAATTGCATTTCCCGAAACAAATTACTATCTGCCTTTGATTAATGCTTTATTGAATATTGAGGTAAAGACGCTGGGGGATTGTTTGCTTGCTTTTTCTCAGGCCGAAGCCCTGGCTAAAAATCAGCCAACATCCGGAGGCCTGATTATCAACAGTTTAGGCGGAGTTTTAAACAAAGGAGTAGCTACTTTAATTTGTGAAGAGATTTTAGCGGCTTTAGCGGTGTTAAACCGTGAGCACCCTAAGGGCGGAATAGGTTTTATCCCGGATAAAGTCCTCAGGTCTCTGGGGCTGCAATTAGTTGACGGCAGGATTTCCGGAATCGCCGTAATCCTCGGGCCGGCCAAAGATGAGCAATCAGCCGCGGATTTAATCCGTAATTTCCAGTCCAAGGGTATTGTCAGTTTGCTTGCGGGTAATCTCAATGGCGTTACTTTTAAGCAGCAGCTTGAAAAGAAAGGTATTGAACTTGGCCTGGAGAATTATATTGTTGAACTGGGGGAAGATTATTTGTCCGCCATCTATGCGGTGAACTTTGCGGCGCGGGCCCCTCTTATTTACGGTGGCAATAAACCCGGCCAATGGGAGGAGGTTGCGAATTATATACGTAACCGTGTGCCGGCGTTTGTCCTTTTGCTTAGCCATGTTGACGAAGTTTTAGTAGCTACCGGTTTAGGGGTTCTGGCTTTTGGGCTGCCTATAATTACCGATTTAGATGTTCCGCAGCTGCCTAAAATAGATACCACTTTGTTTGAAGCTTTGGTGACGGAAAAAGATTATCAAAAGCTTCCATCTAAATGTATATTGACCCGCGGGATAAAGGTAAAGGTTTCTGAAGTAGCTGTGCCTGTGCCGTATGCCGCGGCATTTGAAGGCGAGCGTGTGCGCAGGGAACAATTATCTGTTGAATTTGGAGGCAAGGCAAGTACAGCTATCGAATTCTTGAGTATTAAAGATGAACCTGGAGTTGAAGACGGGAAAGTAGAGTTAAACGGACCGGATATTGATCAATTGCCTCCGGGGTCAAAATCATTGCCTCTGGCGATTGTAGTTGATGTTTTTGGCCGCAAAATGCAGAAGGATTTTGAACCGATACTGGAACGTCAGATCCACCGTTTTGTAAATTATGCCATGGGGCTGATGCATATGGGGCAGCGCGATATGGTCTGGATCCGTATTTCTAAAGATGCCTTTACAAAAGGTTTCAGGCTTAAGCATTTGGGGGTTATTTTGCATGCAATGCTGCATCAGGAATATAGCGCTATAGTAGATAAGGTGCAGGTCAGGATTTATACTGACCAGGCAGATGTGGAGAATTTGATCTTAGGCGCGCAAAAAGTATTTAATGAACGCGATGAACGGCTTGCCGGCATGACCGACGAGAGCGTGGATACTTTTTACTCCTGTTTATT
>JAQUSM010000165.1 GCA_028715095.1 Candidatus Omnitrophota bacterium | reverse complement strand
TGAATCTTTACCGCAATATTCGGCATTACCCTTATTACCCTGGCTCCATTTAAAACCTTTTCTATATAAGCCGTAGTTATTCCGGCGGCAATGCTAATCACCAGCTTACCCCGGATAAAGGGGCTGATTTCTCCCAGCACTATATCAAAATCCTGCGGCTTTACCGCCAATATCACAACATCTGAATTACTTATCAGATCGGCAATCAGTACTTCGGTTTTCAGGCCGCCGCTGTTATTAAGCAGCTTTTGTTTATCTTTATCAAATACGGTTACCTCAAATAAAGAACGCGCCCCTAAAGCAATAGAGCTGCCCATATTCCCGAAACCGACAATACCTAATTTTTTCTTAATAGCTGACATATCTGTTATCCAAAAATTGCCCTGCCCAGCCGGATAATATCGGCCCCCTCTTCTATGGCTACCTCAAAATCATCCGTCATCCCCATAGAAAGAACCCATGAAGGATTTAATGTTTCGCGCAGATCCCTGAGCCTGCTAAAATACTGCCGCGCCTCTTCAGGCTTATCGACGGCAGGAGCGATAGTCATCAGCCCTTTGACCCTTAAGTTAGCCAAACTCAGAATTTCCTTATAAGCATCCAAAAGCGCTTCGGGCTTAAACCCGAATTTTGTATCCTCCGGAGAAGTCTTCACTTCAAGCAGGATATCCTGGATTTTATTAATTTTAACTGCATATTTGTTGATTTCCCGCGCCAGCTCAACACTATCAACAGAATGGATCAGGCCAAATATTTTTAACGCGTCTTTCACTTTGTTTAATTGCAGATGCCCGACCATCTGCCACTCTACTGCCGGTACCTGACCATATTTATCCTTTGCCTCCTGCACCCTGTTTTCCCCCAGATACCTAATGCCTGAATTAACCGCTTCCAGCACCTGCTCAACCGGCCTGCCTTTAGTTACGCAGACCAGGGTAATCTTCTGCGGATCCGCCTTAATCCTGGCACAAACAGAGGCGATGCGTTCTCTGACTCTTAAAATATTCTCTTTAATCATAAGCTAAATAATTATTATACACAATAAACTTAGGAGGGTCAATGGAATTAGGGGATGCTTCTAGAAATATTCCTGGTAAACTTCTTTAAAACGGTTTATTGCTTTGATTACCAGATTTTGGGCTGGCTTGACTAAAGAGGCGCTTCCTACGGTTTTATTCTCCAGATCCTCACAGACCATGCCGAGACAAGTCAGATAAGTCAGATATTTCTGCCCGGATAGATCATTATGCTCCCTTAACAAAGGGGCAATTTCCGGATTATGGATACGGCCGATCTTTACCTGTATCCCCATTACACTTTCCATCATCTCTATAAAACCGTCGCTCAACAGGGTCTTTCCGGCCATAATAAAATGGTCAATTTCATGAAGCGCGACTTTTCTTTCCACGACCTCCTTAATCTGGGTACAGATTAAACGGCTGGAATTAGTTGCCATTTGAGCTACATCCTTATATTTTATAGGCTTATAGAATTCATCCTTTTTTACCAGGATCTCTTTGTCCTCGGCGATATTGCTGGAATCACCGATAATCCCGTAGGAACGCTTAATATCCTCGGCGAGCTCATAATTAATCTTTAACCCTTCGGAAAGCTGCAAGGTTAGGCTGCTGCCGCCTAAAGGCAAAACCTGTATATCCTGTAACAGGCCTTCCTTAAATAAAAGCAGCTCCGTAATATCACTGCCCACATCGCAAAATACGCTTAAGCCCTTCTTCTCTTCTTTGCCAAATACCGCCCTGCTTGTTGCAAGGCCCGAGAAAGAAAGATTTTTTATTTCATATCCTGCCTGGCTGACAGCCCGGCTTAAACTCTGCAGGGAAGAAAGTTTGGCATAAACAAGAAATAGGTCAGCTTCCAGCCTATGGCTATATAACCCGACAGGGTTAATTACGTTGTTCTTGGAATCAATGGAGTAGCTGGACGGGATTACATGAATAATCTCCTCCTCCAAGCTTGAACCCAGAATCCGCGCCTGTTCATTGGCGTTAGCTATATCAGTAGAAGTAATTACTTTATTGCCTCTTTCCGTCAAGGGAATAATCGCATGACTATGCTTAGTCGATATATCCTTTCCTGAAAAATTTGTGTGAATAAATTTAATTTTTAAACCGGATTTGGTTTTTAAATTCTTGAGGATCCTGGTAAGGCAGGTAATTAACTCCAGGGCGTCAACAATCACGCCCTCCTTAACCCCGCCTGAAACAATGGTGTCAAAGAAAATATTCTCTATCCGGTTTTTCCTTATAACCGCAAGGCTGGCTGCAATTTTATTTGAACCGATATCCACCGTACAAATATAACTATTATTTAGCATTGATCAAGGCTTACCCGCGCTGCTGGCGAGGATTCTCCTGTATTAAAGTTTATTTGTTTAATTTGATTACCGGCTCCTTGAACCTGAGGTCTATATACTTGATATTTGCCCACTCTTTATCCCCTTGCATAAGCAGGCCCCCTAAAATCATCAGTTTTTCTTTAATACTGCCTGCTCCGATACGCACCTCAAAACCAAAACTCTCAAGCCGGAAAGCAGGTTTACTGTAATCAACAGGCTGCTTATCAGGCAACAAGACAAATATTCCGGCGGTCTGCAGATTAGCCACATCAATTCTTTTTAAAGTAAAACCCCGCAGCGCGCTATTAGCCGTAAACTCTTTAACGATACTCAAGGCCAGATCGATCTCCGGACGTTTATATTTTGCTCCCGGTTTTGGCCCGAATATTTTTGTCTCAAGGCCATAAATTACAGGCAAAGCCGACTCTTCATCAGAACCTGCAGGATTAAAAAATACCCCTT
>JAQUSM010000025.1 GCA_028715095.1 Candidatus Omnitrophota bacterium | reverse complement strand
TTTGACAATGCTATTCTTAGGAGCGAGTACATAAGGCGGCTTTCAGAGGAGATCAAGACGCCTGAACATTATATACTTGAAGAGTTGAATAAATTGAAGCCAAACGCTGCCGTTCGTTCAGAGGAAGGCTTAAGCGTCAAGAAGACTTCTTCAGGGATAAACCCGGCGGAAAAGCTTTTGATTAAATTCATGCTTGAAGAAAAGGAGCTAATTGAAAAGATTATGCAGGAGCTTTCGCCTGCCGATTTTTCCGACCTGCGTACGGCCAAGGTCGTCTCGGTAATGCATGATCTGTTTACCCGCGGCAAGAAGATAGAGCCCAGTATTTTGATGAATTATTTCAGCGAGGATGACGCCAGCCAGCTGGTTTGTGAATCCATGTTTATGCCGGAGCTCCTGGACCAGGACAGGGAAAAAGCCGTCAATGACTGCATTACGCGTGTTAAAGTGCAAAGATTGAAATCCCAGAGGGAGCATCTGCATATACAGATAAAAAGCGCCCAATCTCTGGGTGATGAACAAAAGTTGAACAGTCTTATCAAGGAATTTCATAATTTAATAAAGAAAGGCGACTAAGGATGAAAAAAAAGGAACAGCCTACTAAGGATATGGAGAAGTTAATTGCCCTGGGAAAGCGCAAAGGGTTTCTTACCTATGACGAAGTAAATGACCTCTTGCCCGAGGACCTCTCAAGCACAGTGGCGATTGACCATCTTTTTGAATTACTGGGTAATGAGGATATCCAGGTAGTCGAGGGGGAGACTGATGCCGGTTTATCGGTAAACAGGGCGCAGCAGGATAAGCAGACATTGGCTCAAGCCCGGGATGAATTATTAACCGAGCAGCTTAAAAGCGAAGAACGTTTTATGCCTCTGGATGACCCGGTAAAAATGTATTTAAAACAAATGGGCTCTATCTCTCTTTTGAGCCGTGAAAATGAAATTGAATTGGCTAAGAAGATTGAGGAAGCTGAAGATAAGTTTAAGCGTGTGGTCCTGGTTACTAAGTTTGCCAGGAATGAGGTATTAGCCGTTGCCAATGATATCCTGGAAGATAAAATCAACATGGAAGAGGTGGTCAAGGAAGATATCAAAATAAAGAAGAATAATGTTATCGGCAGGTTCAAGCGTTTCCTGGCGAAGGCCAAGCATTCGCGCAGCGAAAGCAATATTATCGATCTTATATTACAGCTTAATTTTACCACTTCCGTAATTGAAGCGGCTGTGCGTAAACTAAACGCCTTGATTAAGGAGCTGGAGCATATACAACGTTCAGGCAAGGCCGATAAGGAGCGTAAATCCCAGATACTTAAAGAGATCGCCGAGCCATACGGCAAGATCAAAGAGCAGATGAAATTGATAAAATCCGCTCATCTTAAGTTTAGCCGTACAAAAAAGAAATTAGTGGAGGCAAACCTGCGGCTGGTTGTGAGCATTGCCAAAAAATATACTAACCGCGGGCTTTCTTTCCTTGACTTGATCCAGGAAGGCAATATCGGCCTTATGCGCGCCGTGGAGAAATTTGAATATAAACGTGGTTATAAATTCTCAACTTACGCTACCTGGTGGATCCGCCAGGCGATTACCCGTTCGATTGCCGACCAGGCGCGGACCATCAGAATACCCGTGCATATGACCGAAACGATAAACAAAATAATCCGCTTCTCAAGGGTTTTTGTGCAGAAGAACGGCCGTGAGCCTACGCCCGAGGAGATTGCGCATAAAATGCGTTTCCCGCAGGGCAAGATAAAATCCATATTAAAGATTGCCCAGGAGCCCATATCCTTGCAGATGCCTATAGGCGATGAAGGCGATACGCATTTTGGCGACTTTATCCAGGATAAAAAAGCGGTCTCTCCGGCAAACGAAACTGTGCGTTCGATGTTAAAGGATGAAATGAATTCCGCCTTAAGCACATTAACGGAAAGAGAGAAAAAAATACTCATCCTGCGTTTTGGCATTCAGGATGGGTCTTCCCGCACGCTGGAAGAAGTAGGCAATGTTTTTAAGGTTACCCGTGAAAGGGTCAGGCAAATTGAGGCCAAGGCATTAAAGAAACTTCGCCATCCGTCGCGTTCGCGCAGATTGCGTACTTTTATGGACATGACTTTAGCGCATCAGAGGGAGTATTGATACTTTTGTAACCGGGATCTTTGCCCTAAAAGGCAGGGACGAATAATGTCTGCTCAATTTTATAAAATTAAAGCAGCTTATCCTTATCGGATGGCTGCTTTCTTTTGTTTACTTTATTAAAACATGGAAAATCAGCGGCAGAAAAATCAGACGCAGCTTCAGCAAAAGGCGATTTTGAATAGTATCCCGGATATTGCCTGGCTTAAAGACACCGATAGCAGGTTTATTATGGTTAATGATGCGTTTGCCAAGTCTTGCGGTTTTAGGGCCGACGAGATTGTAGGTACGACTGATTTTGATATTTGGCCCAGGGATTTGGCGGAGAGTTACCGTGCTGATGACCGCGAAGTAATGACTAGCAAAAAACGTAAATGTATTGAAGAAAGGCTGCTCAGTAAGCAATCCGGCGAAACCTGGATAGAAACTGTTAAGACGCCGATTTTTGACGACCAGGGGAATGTAATCGGTACGGCCGGCATAGCCAGGGATATCACCCAGCGCAGGAAAGAAGAAGAAAGGCAAAAAGATGTCCGTTCTGAGCTTGAGATAAGGGTTAAGGTCAGGACAGCGGAGTTGACCAGCCTTAATGAGAACTTGCGCAAAGAGATAAAAGACCGCGCAAGGATTGAAGAAGAATTACGTATAAGCGAGGAAAGGTTCCGTACCGTAGCTGATTTTACATATGACTGGGAATATTGGCAGGGCCCGGATAATAAAATGATTTATGTTTCCCCTTCCTGCCGGCGAGTTACAGGATATTCGCAAGATGATTTTATGAATGACCCTCAATTGATTGAAAAGATCGTGCATCGGGATGATATTGAAAATCTGCGTAATAAAGCAAATGAAGCAGTCAGCAATTGCTCTAAGCTGGAGCTGGATTTCCGGATAATTGCCCGGGACGGCCAGTTACGCTGGATCAGCCATGTCTGTGTGCCCATCCGCAATAAAAAAGGGGAGCTGCTTGGGCGCAGAGCCAGTAATCGCGACATCACGAAAGATAAGGAATATGAGTTTGAATTACAGATATACCGTGAGAAGCTGGAGCTTTTAGTGGACCATCGCACAAAAGAATTGGAATCAGAGGTCAAATCAAAAGAATCCGCGGAGCTGCTGGCTAGAAAATTACGCCAGCAAATTGAGTTTATCCTCGGGGCAACTAAGACCGGGCTGGATATTATTGATAAGGATTATTACATCCGCTATATTGATCCGGAGTGGGCAAAGATATACGGCCCCTGGGAGGGGAAACAATGCTTTGATTATTTTATGGACCGTAATAGTATTTGCCCGGGCTGCGCGGTAGAGAAGTCTTTCAGGACGAAGAAAACCTCAGTCAGCCATGAGGTGCTGCCTAAAGAGAACAACCGTCCGATCTCGGTAACCTCTATACCGTTTCAGGATGAAAACGGCGAATGGCTGGTTGCCGAGGTAAATATAGATATCAGCGACAGGATAAGGATTGAGGAAGGCCTGCGGCGTTACCGTGAACATCTGGAGGAGATTGTAGAAGAGAGGACCAGCGACCTTCTGCGTGAAGTATCCTTGCATAAGAAAGCGGAATTGGAGAAAAGCAAGCTTCATCAGCAGCTGCTCAAGTCATACGAAAAATTAAAAGGCATCTCGCTTGTTGATTCACAAACCGGGCTTTATAACCGGCGCTATCTGCAGGATGCCGTTGAGGTGGAGTTTGACCGTGCCCGCAGGTTTGCCCATAACCTGGCGATCATTATGCTCGACATTGATTACTTTAAATCCATAAATGACGTTTATGGGATTACTTTTGGAGATTTGGTCCTAAAGCAGCTCTCCAGAGAGCTCAAGCGTATGGTGCGCCGTTACGATACGCTTATCCGTTATGCCGGAGAAGAATTTCTGGTTATTTCCCCGAGGCTAAACAGGGATTCTGCTTTTAATATGGCGCAAAGATTGCTTGAATCTTTGAATTTTATTAAATTTGGGAATAAAAAACACAGTGTACGGTTAAAATTAAGCCTGGTTGCGGTTTCCTTCCCGGAGGACAGGGCAAAAAGCGGAACGGATTTGGTTAATTTGGCCAATACCGTGCTTAATAAGGCTAAAGAACAGGGAGGCAACCGCGCTTATTCTACTTTAGACCTGAATAGCTTGCCCAAGAAAAACAGCTCCTCTAAAAAAGCCGGGGTCAGGAGTTTAAAGAAGACCATTGATAAGCTTACCATGAAGTCAAAGCAGGGCCTGACAGAATCAATCTTCGCGTTTGCTAAAACCATTGAATTAAAAGATCACTATACCGGCGAGCATGTTGAAAACACCGTGCATTACGCTACAGAGATTGCCAAAGGCTTAAATCTCCCCAGGGAAGACGTGGAATTGATCAGGCAGGCGGCTATGCTGCATGATTTAGGGAAAATCGGCATTGGCGAAAACATATTGCTTAAGAAAGGCAGGCTTAATAAGAAGGAATTTGATGAGATTAAAAAACATCCCCAGATTGGAGCAGATATAATCCGCCCTATACAGTTTTTGCACGCCTTAATCCCGTTTATTTTTTACCATCATGAAAGATGGGATGGTAAAGGCTACCCTATCGGCATAAAGGGCGAGGAGATACCCGTTGGGGCCAGGATTATTGCGATTGCCGATGTTTATCAAGCTTTAATCAGCGACCGGCCATACCATAAGGCTTTTGCTAAGGCCAAAGCCGTAGAAATGATTAAAAAAGCCTCAGGGACTCAGTTTGATCCCCGGATCGTAAACAACTTCCTTACTGTCATAAAGAAGGAAAAATAATCCCTTTTTTATCTTGCTAAAATCCGCTAAAAATAGTAATATATAGTATTATTTTTTAAGGGCCCATAGCTCAGTCGGTTAGAGCAGTTGACTCATAATCAATTGGTCCGGGGTTCGAGTCCCTGTGGGCCCAGTTGAGATTTATTATGGGATAGCGGGCGCATAGCTCAGTTGGTTAGAGCGCTACATTCACATTGTAGAGGTCATAGGTCCGAGTCCTATTGCGCCCAAATTAAATAGAGTAATTTGTCAGGAGGCAAGTTGGCCACAGTTGATTTAAAAACACAGATTATCGGTTTGGTTAAATTACAGGAAGTTGACAGCCAGATCTATGCTTTAAAAAATGAGAAAGAAGCCAAGCCTCTGGAGATTAAGTCAATAGAAGAGGCCTTTGAAGCTAAAAAACTTAATTTGTCTCTCCTCGAGAAGAATTCCCTGGAACTGCAAAAACAGCGCAAGGAGAAGGAATTGGAGCTTGCCTCCAATGCCGAAGCAGTAAAAAAGCTGCAAGGCCAGCTGTATTCTTTAAAAACCAACAAAGAGTTTCAGACTATGTTACAACAGATCGCCGACACCAAGGCTGACGGTTCTTTGATTGAGGAGAAGATTCTTATATCGTTTGAGGATTCAGATAAAATAAAAGCTCAGATTGACCAGGAGAATATTAAGTTAAAATCAGAGGAGAAGGTTTTTCTGGATAAAAAGAAAGATATAGAGCTGCGCATAAAAGAGATTGATGAACGCTTGAACCAGTTGCAGGCGCAAAGAAAACAAATTGCTCCGGGAATAGACCCTAAGATGCTGGCTGAGTATGAAAAGATACTTTCCAGCCGGGACGGCTTGGCGATAGTTACGGTTGTAGATAACTCCTGCGGCGGCTGCCATATGTTAGTGCCCCCCCAGGTAATTAATTTAATCAAAATGTATGAGCATATCGTTACCTGTGAAGTCTGTAACCGCATTTTTTATATTGCCGAATGAGTTGTTTAAAGATTTATATTGATGGGGCTTCAAAGGGAAACCCCGGGCACAGCGGTATTGGTATTGTAATCTACCGCGATGGGCAGGTGCTTAAACGCATTTCAAATTATATCGGCAAAACTACGAATAACGTAGCTGAATATACCGCGCTGATATACGCGTTAGAAGAGGCCATGTTATTAAAAGCCAGGAGTTTAGAAATTAATACGGATAGCCAGCTTTTGGCCAGGCAGATAAACGGGGTTTATAAGGTCAGGCATGAAGGTTTAAAAGGCTTGCATGAACGGGCAGTGCGTCTTCTGGGCAGTTTTGAAAAAGTCCTGGTCACGCATATCCCGCGCGAAAAGAATACTTGCGCAGATAAACTGGCAACAGCGGTAATCAAGGAAACTTTGATAATGAGCAGGCAGAATGTGGCTGCCCTATGTAAATAGGGAGGAAAGTCCGGGCTCCGGAGGATAGCGCAACGGGTAACCCCCGTCCCGTATATGCGAATATACGGAGGATACCCGCCACAAATCGTGGAGGGCCCGTTATTTTTTTAACGGGAGAGCCACAGAGACGAGTAGCAGCCGTAAGGCTAGCGAGGTGAAACGCGGCAATCTCTGCGTGGAGCAATGTAGAATAGGAGATGAGCGCTGATCCGGCGCGCTTCCCGCGAAAGCGCGGGAGAGAATCTCGGGTAAGCTGCTAAAGTCGGCGCGGCAACGCGTTGATTGAGAGGAATAGCCACTAATCGATGCGCGAATTCGCATCAAGACAGAACCCGGCTTATTCTGTCTGCTTTAAATTGGCCGTAAGGCCGCACTGGCGCAATACCAATCTTAAAGGAGGAACTTATGTCAGGTCATTCAAAATGGAAGACGAATAAAGGCAAGAAAGGCATAGCTGATGCCAAGAGAGGGGCAACTTTCACTAAAATCATCAAGGAACTTGTTGTAGTAGCCAGGGATGGCGGAGGAAACCCCGATACTAATCCCCGCCTGCGCGCGATAATGCAGAAGGCCAAAGAAGCAAATATGCCTTCGGATAATGTGAAGATGGCGATTAAGCGGGGAACCGGTGAGCTTCCCGGCGTTGTTTATGAGTCGGTAATGTATGAGGCTTATGGCCCGGGGGGAGTCGCGATTTTGATTGATTCGCTTACCGATAACAAAAATCGTTCTACCGCCGAACTGCGTAATATTATGTCAAAAAGAGGGGGCAACATGGCCGGGGCAGGCTCGGTCAGCTGGATGTTTACCCAAAAAGGATATATTTCCGTGGCCAAGGACAAGATCAAGGAAGATGAACTTATGAATATTGTTCTGGATGCCGGAGCGGAAGATATGAAACATGAAGATAACTTCTATGAAATTTATACTTCTGTCCAGGATCTTGAAAAGGTTAAACAGGCCCTCCAGGATAAGGGCGTTAAATGGGAGGATGCGGAATTAACCATGATCCCGTCTTCCACTGTGAAGGTTGCAGGGCACGAGGCAAGGCAGGTATTGGCTTTAGTGGAGGCCCTGGAAGAACATGATGATGTGCAGCAGGTTTATGCTAATTTTGATATCCCTGATGAAATTATGAATGAGGTTGCTTCTGAAGGATGATTATTTTAGGGGTCGACCCCGCTTTAGCTACTACCGGCTATGGCGTGATTCAGGTAAAAGGAAATTGTTTAGTTTTAGTTGAAGCGGGAATAATCCAGACTCAGGCAAAAGAGGATATTTCAAAGCGGCTGGATAAAATATACCGCGGGATTATTAAATTAATTGATGATACAACTCCGCATTGCCTGGTACTTGAGAAAATATATTCGCATTACCGGCATCCCACGACATCTTATATTTTAGGCCAGGCTAGGGGGGTTATTTGCCTGGCGGCGGCAAGCAAGAGGATTCCTTTTTTTGAATATAGCGCTACCCGCATAAAGAAAGCGATAGTAGGCAAAGGCTTAGCTTCCAAGGCGCAGGTCCAGAGGATGGTTGCCAATACTTTAGGGTTAAAAATATTACCCTCCTATATGGACGTTACTGACGCCTTAGCCTTGGCTATAGCGCATAGTTATATTATGAAGTCAAGAATATGATCTCTAGAATAACCGGCAAGATCTCGGAAAAAGGGGCCAATTGCTTAGTTTTGGACTTGGGTGGGATGGGTTATGACGTGCTTATCCCTGCCTGTGTTATGCAGCGCATTGATGAGTCATGCGGCTCCGATGGCAAAATTACCTTGCTGACCTACCATTATTACCAGGTAGATCAGGCAAAGAGCCTGCCGATACTGATCGGATTCTTAAACCAGGTAGAAAAGGATTTCTTTGAAGTTTTTATTACTGTCTCAGGCATAGGCCCGCGCGCGGCGCTAAAAGCGCTGAATAAGCCCATCTCATCGATTGCCAGGGCGATTGACGAAGGGGATTTAGCCTTTCTTAAATCCCTTCCCGGCATAGGCGAACAGAGGGCTAAGGAAATTGTGGCTAAGTTACAGAACAAGGTAGGTAAATTTGGCTTGATCCAGGACCGCGATACGCAGGTAAAATCCGCGGCAAAGGATATATCTGAAGAGGCTTTAGATGTATTGTTGCAATTGGAATATAAAAGGGCAGAAGCTGCAAGCATGATTAAAAAAGTCCTGGAATTAAATACACAGGTTGCTACTACGGAAGAATTGTTGAATCTGGTTTATAAACAAAGGCGCATAAAATAATAATATGGAAGAGAATAATTTAAAATCAGCCATAGAAGCCTTGATTTTCGCATCGGATAAGCCCTTGACTATAGAGCAAATAAAGAAAGTCCTGGGTATCCAGGAGGCAGCCGGTGTGCGCAAGAATATTGATGAGTTGAAAACAGAATACGAAGCCCAAAACCGGGGGCTGCGTATAGTTGAAATTGCCGGAGGGTTTCAAATGATTACCTCTACTGTTTTTGCGCCATTCTTAAAGAAGCTTTTTAAATGCCGGTTCAGCGATAAATTATCCAAGCCTGCTCTTGAAAGCCTGGCGATTATCGCTTATAAACAACCGCTGACCAGGGCTGAAATTGAATCCTTAAGGAATGTAAACGTCGATGGCGTAATGAAAAGCCTGCTGGACAAGAATTTAATTCGTATCTGCGGGAGGAAAAAGATCCCCGGCAGGCCTTTTGTTTATGGCACAACCCGGCAGTTTTTAGAACATTTCGGCTTAAAATCTTTAGATGACCTTCCTAAGATGGATGAATTTAGCGCCATGGCAAAAGAAATGGAAGCAAAAGCCGATATTGAACCGATACCCGAAGAAAATCTGGAGGCTAAAAATGTCCCTGGACAAAATGCGTAAGAAGATTGATATGCTTGACCGGAAACTAATCAATTTATTGAATTTGCGTGCTGAAACAACCAAGGATATCGGTAAGGAAAAGATTGATACCGGCAAATGCATATATTCGCCTGAAAGAGAGATGCAGGTTTTGCGCAGAATCTCCAGCTTAAATAAGGGGCCTCTGAAAAAGAGCGCGCTTGAGGCAATATACCGCGAGATTATGTCCGCCAGCCTTGCCCTGGAGAAACTTTTAAAAGTTGCCTATATGGGGCCGCAGGCCTCTTTCAGTAACCTGGCGGCTTTAAAAAGGTTTGGCTCGCAGATGAGTTATGTTGCCTGCGGAAGCATACCTGAAGTGTTCCTGGAGGTAGAAAGGGGCGCGGCGGATTACGGAGTTGTGCCTGTGGAAAATTCTATTGAAGGGGCGGTGACGCATACTTTAGACATGCTGGTGGATTCTGACCTGAAGATTTGTTCGCAGGTTATCTTGAATGTATCGCATAATTTGTTAGCAAATTGCCCGAAGGATAAAATCCATAAGATTTATTCCAATCCCCAGGTTTTTGGCCAATGCCGCATCTGGCTGCAAAAGAATTTGCCAAATGCTGAACTGATAGATGTCTCCAGTACTACCCGTGCGGCTGAACTGGCAAGAAAAGGGAAAAACAGCGCAGCCATCGCATCCCTCTTGGCTTCTAAAGTGTACGGATTAAAGGTGCTGGCTTGCGGCATCCAGGATTCCCTGCAAAATGCCACCCGTTTCCTGGTGGTAGGCAAAAATGTTGCAGCCCGTACAGGCCATGATAAGACTTCTTTGCTTTTTTCAATTAAAGACCACGTAGGCGCTTTATATGAGATGCTTTTGCCTTTTCGTAAATATGGGGTTAACCTCACAAAGATCGAGTCCCGGCCGTCAAAAAAGAAGGCCTGGGAATATTATTTTTTTGTTGATATCTCAGGGCATCAAGATGACCATAAAATTAAAAAGGCGTTAAAAGAGTTGGAGCGCAGATGCACATATTTAAAAATATTGGGTTCTTATCCTATAGGAGAATGAGGTAAAGTGAAAGAATTAGTGCGTAGCAGTG
>JAQUSM010000164.1 GCA_028715095.1 Candidatus Omnitrophota bacterium | reverse complement strand
AATTCAACAGTAAGATAGTGGCCAAGTTTATCAATATGGTTATGGTCGAGGGTAAGAAGTCGGTTGCGGAAAAACTGGTTTATAGCGCTTTTGATATTGCCCAAAAGAATTTAAATGAGCAGGATATTCTGAAGGTATTTTACAAGGCATTGGATAACGCCCGGCCGCGCCTGGAAGTCAAGCCGCGCAGGGTCGGAGGAGCTACTTATCAGGTTCCGATAGAGGTCAGGCAGGAGCGCGGTACTTCTATCGCGTTACGCTGGATCAGGGATTTTGCCCAGAATAGAAAAGGCAAGCCTATGCAGGAAAAGCTGGCTGATGAGATTGTTGCCGCTTATAAAGGTGAAGGTTCTGCAATAAAAAAGAGGGATGATACGCATAAAATGGCCGAATCAAATAAGGCCTATGCGCATTTTCGCTGGTAAAGCATGAGAAAGATTCCGTTAGAAAAAATAAGAAATATAGGGATTATCGCCCATATAGACGCCGGGAAAACTACGACCAGCGAACGTATCCTGTTTTATACAGGCAGGAATTATAAGATCGGTGAGGTCCATGATGGGGCCGCGACCATGGACTGGATGGTCCAGGAGCAGGAAAGAGGCATTACTATTACCGCTGCCGCTACCACTTGTACCTGGAAGGATATAACTATTAATTTGATCGATACCCCGGGCCATGTTGATTTTACTATTGAAGTCGAGCGTTCCTTGAAGGTATTAGACGGGGCTGTGGTTGTTTTTTGCGGGGTCGGCGGAGTTGAGCCGCAATCAGAAACTGTATGGCGCCAGGCAGACCGTTATAATGTTCCCCGCATTGCCTTTGTAAATAAAATGGACCGCACAGGTTCGGATTTCTTTGAAGTTATCGATCAGATGCATAAGAGGCTGGGCGCTAATGTCGCCGCGATCCAGATCCCTTTTGGGAAGGAATCGGATTTTAAAGGGGTTGTAGACCTGGTTGAAAAGAAACTGGTTTTATATAAGGATGATTTAGGAAAAGACATAGAAATAAAAGATGTCCCTGATGATATGCTTGGGGACTTTGAAAAATACCGCTTAATCCTGGTTGAGAAACTTGCCGAGGCGGATGATTTGATTATGGAGGATTATCTGCAGGGAAAGGCGGTCTCTAACGCGCAGATAAAGGAAACGATCCGTAAAACTGTTATTGCCAATAAATTTGTGCCGGTGCTTTGCGGTACCGCTTTTAAGAATAAGGGAGTGCAGCTGGTTTTGGACGCGGTAAAGGATTATCTGCCTTCTCCGATTGATGTACCTGCGGTAAAAGGCACCAATCCGGATACAGGGGAATTTGAAGAGGTTACCGCTGACGATAAGAGCCCTTTTACAGCTTTATGTTTTAAGGTAGCCACAGACCCTTTTGTCGGTAAAATATATTTTATCAGGATGTATTCCGGCACGCTTACCTCCGGGACCTATATTTACAATGCTTCTAAAAGGGAAAGAGAGCGTGTAACCAAGATTGTCAAGATGCACGCCAACCACCAGGAAGTAGTAGAAAGTGTTTCTACGGGTGATATCGCCGCAGCGGTAGGTTTAAAGGACACCAAGACCGGGGATACGTTATGTACTGAAAAAAATCCCATACTTATCGAGGCGATGCGTTTTCCCGAGCCGGTTATCCAGCAGGCGATTGAGCCTAAGTCAAAAGATGCCCAGGAAAAATTAGGCCTGGCTATGCATAAATTGGAGGATGAAGACCCGTCATTCAGGGTTACCTATAATCATGAAACCGGGCAGACCCTTATTGCCGGGATGGGCCAGTTACATTTAGAGATTATCATCGACAGGATTTTGCGTGAATTCAATGTGGAGGCTCAAGTTGGCGCTCCGCAGGTGGCTTACAGGGAGACAATCAGAAAAAGCGTTTCCAGCGTTGGTAAATTTATTTCACAATCAGGAGGCCGCGGCCAGTATGGGCACTGCGTTATAGAGATGAGCCCGCAGGAAATTCCCGGAACCGGAATAACCTTTGAAGATAAAATTAAAAGCGGTGCCATCCCGCGTGAATTTATTCCAGCGGTAAAACAGGGTGTAATGGGGGCGGCTAAAAACGGAGTCCTGGCGGGTTATCCTGTTACTGATATAAATGTTATTTTAGTTGACGGGTCATTTCATGAAGTTGATTCTTCGGAGCTGGCATTTAAAATGGCAGGTTCAATTGCTTTTCAGGACGGGATGAAAAAAGCTCATCCGGTTTTATTAGAGCCGATTATGGATATTGAGGTAATCGTCCCTGAAGAGTTCATGGGGCAGATTATCGGCGATCTTTCCAGCCGCCGCGCAAAAATTATCGCCCTCGGACAGAGATTAAATTTACGCACTATCCGGGCGAACGTTCCGCTGTCTGAAGTTTTTAATTATGCAACTATAACAAGATCCTTGACACAAGGCCGCGCATCGTATACAATGGAACCTTCCTTTTACAGCGAGGTTCCAACGCATGTAGCGGATAAAGTTATTTCAGGATCAGTTAATACAGGCGCAAGAAAAAGTTTTTAAAAAAATAGGAGGACTAAGAAATGGCTAAGGAAAAATTTGTAAGAAGTAAACCACACGTAAATATTGGGACCATCGGCCATATTGACCATGGTAAGACCACGCTTACTGCCGCCATTTGTAACGTTTTATCGAAACTCGGTAAAGCCGCTCATAGAGACTATGCGGATATTGCTAAGGGTGGAACAGTCAGAGACGACACAAAGGTAGTTACTATTTCAGTTGCCCATGTCGAATATGAGACCGACGCACGCCACTATGCACATATTGATTGCCCGGGCCACGCAGATTACATCAAGAATATGATTACCGGCGCAGCCCAGATGGATGGGGCAATTCTGGTGGTTTCAGCAGCTGACGGCCCTATGCCTCAGACCAGAGAGCATATTCTTTT
>JAQUSM010000163.1 GCA_028715095.1 Candidatus Omnitrophota bacterium | reverse complement strand
CTTATTCAAATACACCAGCACGGCAGAAACAAACAAAATCACAATTAAAGCAATTATGATAAACTTTTTCATTTCTTTCGCTTAATTATGGAGGCTGCCAGCTTCAAAGCCCCTGCTTTATTTTTAATCTTGCCGATAGCCTGGGCTTCTTCCAGCTCATCGAGCAGCTTGCCGATTAAAGGAGAAGGCGGTAATTTGAATTTACGCATAAGGTCATTGCCGTTTAAAAGCCGGACTAATTTCTTTTCCTTTTTCTGTTTTAATAACCGGCTGATTAACGCCTTGACTGTCTTCTCATGGCGCAGGCGCGAGATTGCCGTGGTCAATGGGCCTTTCGTAGCGCGCTGGTCAGCCAGCGACAACAAAAGCACTCCTAAGGCATCATCACCGGTATCGCGGAAATACCTGAAGATTGCCCGTTCGGTGGGCCGGATGCAATCAGCAAGATAGCCGGGCCTTAAATGCCAGAGAACTATTCTTTCCAGGGAACGGATTTCATCATTGGCTAATTTCAGCCTGCGGGAAATTATCCGGGTTAACCCCAGACCTATCCTTTCATGGCCGTGGAAGATGATTTTGCCTTTTTCCCTGCGCAAGGCTTTAGGTTTTCCTACATCGTGCAAAATACAGGCCAGCTTCAAAAGGCTTGATCTTTTACGCTGGCTGGAAAGCTCTTCAGCCAGATACTTGCTTATCTCAGGGCTTTGTTTAGCAGAACGCGACAATAACTCAAATTGATTCAAGGTCTCCAGGGTATGCTGCCAGACATCCAGGTGATGATAGGGCCCCTGGCCGATGCCGGACATAGGTTTTATCTCGGGAAAAATAATCTCCAGGATCTTTAATTTATCCAGGATAGCCAAGGAAGTATAAGCTGCGAGGCTGTCAAAAATCTTAAATAATTCCTCGCGGATGCGTTCGCTTGAGACCGAGCTGATCAGATGTTTTTCTTTTTTTGCCAGGCGCAATGTTTCTTTATCCAGGCTAAAGCCGAGCATACAGCTAAAACTAAAAGCGCGCAAGATCCTTAAAGGGTCTTCTTTAAAAGAATCCTTGCTGCAAACCCGGATAATCTTGCGCTTCAGGTCCTCCCTGCCAATATAAGGATCAATAATTAAGGAGTTTAAATCCTGGCCGCTAAAAACATCTTTGAGCTCAACAGCCATGGAGTTTATGGTAAAATCCCGGTGTAAGAGGTCTTTTTCTAAAGTTTTGGCCCGGAAATCCGTAAAATCAAAGGTATAAACCTTGTCGCCAATTCTCTTGACTAATCGACAAGCGGCATGCTCCTCATCCAGGACCACAAATCCGGCCCTTAACTGACTGGCCAGCTTACGGCCGAAATTTATTGCCCCGGACGGCAGGCAAAAATCAAAATCCGGATTTTCTTTCCGGCGGTTTAAAATT
Source organism: Candidatus Omnitrophota bacterium (assembly GCA_028715095.1). Taxonomy (GTDB): domain Bacteria; phylum Omnitrophota; class Gorgyraeia; order Gygaellales; family Profunditerraquicolaceae; genus UBA6249. The sequence goes on along the minus strand of JAQUSM010000163.1, from coordinate 1,521 downwards.
AAATCGCGCAGAGCTCCGCCGACAAGATATAACTTCACATTTCTGGATTTGGCAAAATTATAAACCGGCCTTAAAATACCTTTATCGTTTTCGCTGAAGTTAAGCACCATAAGTTTTAATCTAAGGGGGGCTTTTTACTGCTTGTCTTTATCAAACACCTCAAACTGCCTGACAATCTCATCTTCTACAAATATCGGAGCATGGAACCTCACTGCCAGGGCCACACTGTCCGAAGGACGGGCATCAATAATCTTTAATTCTCCGCTTCCTGCCTTAATAACAATCTTGGCATGGAATGTAGTCTCCTCCAGCTTATCGATAATAACCTTCTCTACGCTAGCGTTTAAATCCTTGAGCATTATATAAATCAAGTCGTGGGTCAACGGCCGGGGAGGGTTAAAACCGCTGATCTTTAATTTTATAGCCGAGGCCTCATTCAAACCGATAACGATCGGCAAGACACGCGATCCGCCTTTTTCTTTCAAGACGATCAATTGGTCATGCCGCTTTTCATCAATAACTATTTTATTCAATTCCATTTCTACCATCATCACTCCCTATATATGATATTTTAGGAAAATTTAAGAAATTGTAACTAGCGGGTGACTGCCGAGCCGAAGCCCTTGCTGCGCGCAGCGTAAGCGAGCACAGCGAGGTGGCTCGGCAGGCAGGCCCCGCTAGCCTTATTTCTTCTTTTTATCTTTGCCTAAAATATCTCTTAACTCCGCCATAAACTGCCCCACGTCCTTAAACTGCCGGTATACTGAGGCAAAGCGCACATAAGCAACATCGTCAATCTGCTTGAGCTTCTCCATAACCAGCTCGCCTATCCTGCTGGATAAAACCTCGCGGTCGTTCTTCTTCTGAATAATGTGCTCAACCTGGACCACTACCCCTTCCATCTTTTCCACGCTCACCGGGCGCTTTTCGCAGGCGCGGATTATGCCGGCTAAAATCTTCTTGCGGTCAAAAGGCTCCCTGCGGCCGTCTTTCTTAATCACTAACAGCGATACCTCTTCGATGTATTCATAAGTAGTGAAACGCTTGCCGCATTTCAAGCATTCTCTTCTGCGCCTGACCGCCGATTCCTCGGCTGTAGCGCGGGAATCCACTACCTTATCCTCTTTATGTCCGCAAAACGGGCATTTCATATCTTCCTTACTTTTATCTTTGCCTGTTTTAAAAAACTCAGCGCCAATTTATCCGGGTAGCCTTCGGCAATCACTATTTCTTTTATCCCGGCATTAATCAGCATTTTAGCGCAGATAACGCACGGCTGGTTGGTAGCATAAAGTACTGCCCCCTTAACGCTTATTCCATGCAGGCATGCCTGGATAAGCGCGTTTTGCTCGGCGTGCAGCGCGCGGCATAATTCATGTCGCTCTCCAGAGGGAACCTTCATCTGCTGCCGTATGCAGCCGATTTCAACACAATGCTTTAAACCGCTTGGAGCGCCGTTATAACCGGTAGCCAGGATCCTTTTTTCTTTTACTATTACCGCCCCGACGCTGCGGCGCAGGC
>JAQUSM010000162.1 GCA_028715095.1 Candidatus Omnitrophota bacterium | reverse complement strand
GGGCACTTTAATTATTGCCGACGTGTTCATGCAGAGCCGGGTTCCTGCCTATATTGCCGAAATAATTGTCGATAAGGCTAAAAGTACGGTTTGGGCAATTTTATTTATTTGTATCCTGTCCGGTTTTATCTCTGCCTTTGTGGAGAATGTAGCTACGGTCTTAATCGTCGCCCCAATCGCCCTGTCCCTGGCAAAGAAACTTAAAATCAACCCCACTAATATGATGATCGCTATCGCTGTTTCCAGCAATTTGCAGGGCTCGGCAACCTTAATCGGGGATCCTCCAAGCATGCTCTTGGGTGGGTTTGCTAAGATGAATTTTGGGGACTTTTTTCTTTACAAAGGTAAGCCCGGTATATTCTTTGCCGTAGAGTTGGGGGCGCTGGTTTCTTTATTTGTGCTTTATTTTATATTCAGTAAGCATAAAGAAAAGACGCAGCTTGTTCAGGTTGAGAAGGTAAAGTCATGGGTACCTACGATTTTGCTGGTGAGCCTGGTTATCCTGCTGGCCTTATCGTCATTTTTTGATACGGGTTTTAGTTATATGGCCGGTCTGATTTGTATGGTTTTTGGTATTATTGCCCTGCTTTGGGAAAAGTTTGTAAATAAGCGCTCAATAGCCGCCGGGATGAAAGGCCTTGATTGGGATACAACCTTTTTCCTTATAGGCATCTTTATTATTGTAGGGGCCATTTCGCTTACCGGATGGATCGGGGTATTGGCTGATTATCTGGCCGGGCTTGTCGGAGGCAACATATTCCTGGGTTATACCGCGATAGTATTCCTTTCGGTTGTACTTTCTGCATTTGTCGACAATGTTCCTTTCTTAGCCGCCATGCTGCCGGTTGCCATGATCATGTCCAGTAAGCTGCAAGTGAACCCTGCTTTATTCCTTTTCGGCCTGCTTATCGGTGCCAGTATCGGAGGTAACATTACCCCTATCGGCGCTTCGGCTAATATTGTCGCCTGCGGGCTGCTTAAGAAAGAAGGTTATCCGGTGAAATTCAGCGACTTCATGAAAATCGGGATTCCTTTTACTTTTGCCGCGGTAATTGCCGCGTATTTATTTGTTTGGTTTATCTGGAGATAATTATGCTGAAAATAAAATCCTTTTCAATTAAAACAAGGCTGATTATATTCCTGGCAGGGTTTGCGGTATTTTTGTCAATAAGAGACAGGGATCTATTTTTCCTCTTTACGATAGCCATTACCCTTCTTAGCGCAATTATAGCAGATTTAACCTTTTCCTATTTTAGGGACAAGAGCTTTGTTGTATCCGAAAGCTCGGTCGTGTCAGCTTTAATCATAGGTTTTGTCCTCGCCAGCGATAATCCCTGGTGGGTTATTTCTCTGGCCGCCATATTTGCCATAATCTCGAAACACCTAATCCGTTTTAATAAAAAACATATTTTTAACCCCGCGGCATTCGGAGTATTCTTGAGCATTATTTTCCTTGGAGCCAATACCCAATGGAAAGGGACGTTTCTTTGGTATATCCTGGTGCCTGCAGGATTGTATTTTACTTATAAGATCCGCAAGCTGGAGTTGATCGCAGGTTATTTGATAACCGCCCTGGGCTTATTTGGAATCCAGGCCGCGGTAAATAAAGTTTCTTTAATAAATATTTTCGGTTATCTTAGTTATTTTTATATATTTATAATGTTGATTGAGCCAAAAACAACTCCCATAAAACCTTTAGCTAAGCTGGTTTTTGGGATTGCTGCCGCTATACTGATTTTTATTTTTATCCAGGCGCAATTCAGGTTTGATTCCGAATTAGCCGCTCTTTTAATCCTGAATCTATTTGTTCCGTTATTAAACAGGATCCCGCAAAAGCTATAAGGTGCTTGCCCTTGCTCGCTTACACTCACAAGGATTTCGCTAGATTGTTATGGGTGCTTGCCCTTCCTCGCTAAGCTCGGAAGGACTGCGCTATACAAAAGCTATAAGGTACTTGTTTTTTTACTTGACAAATGAGACTAATGTGGTATCATTAATTATAATTAAAGGAGGTGATTTTAGGATGAGCGTGACAATCAGATATATGCTTAGGCCCGTAGCCCACTGTAAAGAGGGTTGCAGTAGGTTGTCCTGGGTAAGACGTTAAACTGCCCGTCTATATTTAACAATCCGGGGGATTTTATGAAACTTATAACCAGAAATACAGATTATGCGTTGCGCGCGCTTTGTTATATTTCCAAGAACAAGAATATCGTAACTGTGGATGAGCTGGTTGAAAAGCTCGGTGTCCCGCGGCCATTCATGCGCAAGATCCTGCAGCGGCTAAATAAAAGGAAGATTTTGGATTCATTTAAAGGCCAGGGCGGCGGTTTTAGATTAAAGGCCCTTCCGGAGAAGATCTATGTAATTGAAATAATGCGTATCTTCCAGGGGAAGGTGGTTTTAAACAGGTGTTTCTTAAAAAAGGATGTTTGCCCTAATAAAGGTAAGTGCGTTTTAAGAAAGAAAATAGGTATTATTGAAGATAATTTATTTAAGCAGCTTAAAGAAATAACTATAGCTTCTTTGGCCTAGAGACAAACCTATGACTAAAAGGAAAATTATAACTATTGATCAAGAGAAATGCAATGGGTGCGCTTTGTGTATTCCTAACTGCCCGGAGGGCGCAATCCAGATTATCGGCCATAAGGCGCATTTAATCAGTGATTTATTTTGCGACGGGCTAGGCGCTTGTCTTGGGCATTGCCCTCAAGGGGCAATCAATATAGAAGAAAGAGAGGCTGCAGCTTATGATGAAAAGAAGGTTATGGCTAATATCGTAAAACAGGGCCCTGATGTGATTAAGGCGCATTTAAGGCATCTTAAAGAACATAATGAATTGCTTTATTTAAAACAGGCCATGGATTTTCTCAAAGAAAAAAAGATAAATATCAGCTTCGGTGAAATTTGTCTCCGGGACGGCAATGCGGCAGG
>JAQUSM010000161.1 GCA_028715095.1 Candidatus Omnitrophota bacterium | reverse complement strand
CCTCGCGACGGGCTAAAAGACTGCTGCATAATTTAGCTCAGGATAAATCCCGCGCTCATCATCCCGAAGCCAGCCTGCCGAAGCCTACACACCTTATCGCTATTACGGTAGAAGAGATAGTTGACCTTGCTCCATATTATTTGAGAAAGGAGTGATTTTATGGCTAAGAGTGTAAAGGTGTATAGTACCCCGACTTGCCCATGGTGTATCCGGGCTAAACAATTCTTGCAGGAGAATAATATCGATTTCCAGAATATCGATGTTTCCGGCAATCAACAGGCTGTGGATGAATTGATGCAAAAATCCGGGCAGATGGGGGTGCCGGTTCTGGATATAGACGGCGAAATCATCGTAGGGTTTGATAAAGAAAGAATAAAACAGGCATTAGGGGTATCATAAAAACACAATATGCAAATTTATGATTTGATTATTATCGGAGCCGGACCTGCGGGGATAACTGCCAGCGTATATTCAGCCAGAAAGAAATTGAATTTCCTGGTTATCAGCCTGGACATCGGCGGTCAGGCTGCCTGGAGCGGAGATATCGAAAACTATACCGGTTATCAATTTATTACCGGTCCGGAACTGGCGCAGAAATTTCATGAGCATATGCGTAAGTATGACACACCGCTTAAAGAAAACGAAGAGGTATTAGAGCTTAAAAGGTTAAATGGCGTATTCTTAGTAAGGACTAATAAATCAGATTATAACTCCAGGAGCGTAATTATCGCATCAGGCAAAAGATCAAAAGAACTGGGTGTCCCCGGAGAAAAGGAGTTTAAGAACCGGGGGCTGACCTATTGCGCTACCTGTGACGGACCGCTGTTTGCCTCCAAGGATGTAGCTGTTATCGGCGGGGGAAACTCCGCCTTAGATGCGGCTTTACAGCTGGTTAAGATTGCAAAACAGGTAAATATTGTAAATAAGACATCGGCTTTAGGCGGGGATGCGATTATGCGGCAGAAGGTTGAGGGCGCCGCTAATGTCGCTGTTTTTAATGATTCTCAGGTTATATCCGTAACAGGAGATAAATTTGTCAGCGCTATTAAAATTAAGGATAACACCGGAGTAAAAAACTTGTCCGTGCAGGGAATTTTTGTGGAGATAGGGCTTATCCCCAATTCGGCATTCGCCGGAGAAGTAGAGAAGAACAACAAAGGGGAGATAAAAATAAATTTACGCAATGAAACCAGTATACCCGGTGTTTTTGCCGCAGGCGATGTCACGGATGTTCCGGAGAAGCAGATTATTATCGCTGCCGGAGAAGGCTCAAAAGCCGCATTAAGCGTTTTCAGGTATCTTGCGATAAACAAGTTTTAGGCAGGAATGGGCAAAAATACCAAATTTGTAGAACTAAAGAATGTTTTTACTATTTTACATAGCGGCCGCGGCTGCATGTGGGATAAAAAACAGACACACAGGAGCCTGATCAACGATTTAAAAGAAGAGGTGGATGAATTTATCGCGGCGGTAAGAAAGAATAATTACCGGCATATGCAGGAAGAGCTGGGGGATATTCTTCTGCATGTAATGTTTAATGCCCAGATTGCCAAAAAGCGGAAAAAATTTGATATTGAAGGAGTGATCGCGGGCTTGATTAGTAAATTAAAACGCAGGCACCCGCACGTTTTCGGTAAGACCAAAGTCAGTTCTACGCGTCAGATTATCGCTAACTGGAATAAAATAAAGGCTCAAGAGAGGATAAATAAGTTGTAGGTATTTTCTGCAGCGGAATTAATACATCTAACAGAGGAGAATAGAGATGAGAGAGAGAATCGAGAAAGCCTTGGATAAAGTCAGGCCTATGCTTGCAGCCGATGGCGGGAATGTTGAGTTAGTCGATGTAACCAGCGATGGCGTGGTAAAATTGAAGTTGAAGGGTAGTTGCGGCTGTTGCCCGATGAGTTCAATGACTTTGAAGATGGGGATCGAAAGGATTTTAAGGCAGGAAGTGCCGGAAATAAAAGAAGTCGTAGCTTTGTAGAAGAATCCGGAAATGACCTTTCAACATAAACTTGCCTGTCTTAAGCGTAAAATTTACGGCTATAAGTCATGCGTGGTTGCTTTTTCCGGAGGACAGGATAGCGCGCTTTTGCTTAAGCTCTGTTGGCTTGTTCTGCCAAAAACAAATATACTGGCAGTAACCGCGGTTTCCGCCACATATCCTAAGGATGAGCTGCGCAAAGCAAAAATACTGGCCAAAGAGATAGGCGTAAAGCTCAGGGTAATTAAAACCGCGGAGTTAGGCAACAAGAAATTTACCGCTAATTCTGTTTCCCGCTGCTATTTTTGCAAGAAAGAATTATTCTTGAAATTAACCGGTATCGCCAGGAATGAAAACTTTGATTTTGTCTTGGACGCCAGCAATGTTTCGGATAAATTAGATTATCGCCCTGGTAATGCCGCAAAAAAAGAGCTTGGGATAAGGTCTCCTTTGCTTGAGGCTGGTTTTAATAAGAAAGATATCCGTAAATTAAGCAAAATGTTAGGTTTGCCCAGCTGGAACAAACCGCCTTTAGCCTGTCTTGCTTCGCGCATACCTTATGGTACCAAGATTACTGCCGGACTGCTTAAACGCATTGATCAGGCAGAGGCTTATCTGGTTAGCCTGGGATTCAGGGTTGTCAGGCTGCGCCACTATAACGGGCTTTGCCGGATTGAGGTGGAAATGAAATGTATTAAGCGCCTCTTGCGTAAACGCCAGGCAATAGTTGATAAGTTAAAAAGCTTAGGTTATAACTATATTACATTAGATCTAGAAGGGTATCGGACAGGTAGCCTGAATGAGGTAATTAAAAAATGAAAAAAATATATTTTGATTATGCTGCGACTACGCCAACTGATCCGGAAGTTCTGGCTGCGATGGAACCGTATTTCTTTGATAAATTTGGCAATGCTTCAAGCCTGCACGCCTACGGGCAGGAGGCTAAAAAAGCGATTGAGGATTCCCGGGAGGCGCTCTCCGGGTTT
>JAQUSM010000160.1 GCA_028715095.1 Candidatus Omnitrophota bacterium | reverse complement strand
GAAACGATGTAACTTCTATAGCTATCCCGGACCCATCAACGAATTCTTCCGGTAAATTCGCGGTAGAGGCGTTGAAAAAACTTAATTTGTGGGATAAGATTAAAGGGAAGGTTATGTTCACCGAATTCGGCCGCCATACCAGGAATTATATTATGGAGGGTAAAATCGATGCCGGAATAATTTATAAGTCTTGTTTATACGAGGATCTTAAAGCTTATGATGAGGTAGTCGCGCCAAAAGATATAGTGGTGATTAAAGATATATTAAAAGAAACTAATAGCCAGATCCCTTCTTATATAGCTATATTGAAAACGTCAAAAAATAAAGCCTTAGCAGCTGAATTTGTCAGCTATATGATTTCTGATAAGGCCAAGGCTATATTGAGAAAATGGGAAGGCAAAGAAGTGGTGAATAAGTGATAAATCGGCAGGGAGCTTATGCATAGCCTATCCGAGTTGGTAGATATTTTTAAATGCTGCATCTTTAACTGGGGCGCCTTAACCAGTATTATCCCCGCTTTTGCCATTGCCGGAGCGATTATCGCTTTTGTGCCAAGCGCTTATATCGGCAGGTATTTGGGCGCAGGCTCAAAAAGATATATCGCCTATCCGGCAGCTGCCATTGCCGGAGCGATATTGCCTGCCTGTTCCTGTAATATTGTGCCTCTTTTTGCCAGTATCCTTAAGTGCGGTTCAGGCATAGGCCCGGCATTTACTTTTCTTTATGCCGGACCGGCCATAAATTTAATCTCTTTGGTATTGACATTTAAGGTAATCGGTCCGGTCCTGGGGGTATGGAGGGTAATAGGAGTACTTTTAATTTCCATACTCCTGGGTTTGATTATGGAGTTTTTATTTTCCGGCAGGAAAAAAGCTGCCTCTATCGCGCAGGGAGCGCAAAATCCAATGAATCCGGAGGCTGCAAAAATAGAAAAAACCCGGTTATTACTGCTTTTCGGCTTACTTTTTTCGATTCTAATTACAGGTTCTTCATTGGTTACTCCCGCTGGATCGTACCCTTTGGATAAAACACAAGAATTCTTGAATCTTGGAATTTTTTCCGGTTTGGTGGTTTTGCTTATCAGCCTGGTCATTACCAGGTTTAAAAAAATCGAGCTCCTTGATTGGGCAAAACAGACCTTCAAGCTTATTAAAACCATTGTTCCTCTATTTATCTTTTCTATATTAATAATAGGTTTGATCGCTAAATATATTGATATCCGCTGGATCCATAACCTGTTTTCAGCCCAGAAAGACGCATTAGGTAACCGGTTGTTTTTACCCAGCCTGAGGTCAACTTTTTACGGGACAATTTTCGGAGAGTTAATGTATTTTCCCATACTTTCAGAGATTGCTTTTACTAAAGCTTTCTTAAAGTTAGGTATGGATGTGGGCCCGGCCCTGGCAATACTATTGGCCGGAGCCGGAACCAGCCTTCCAGGATTTATCCTGATTTCCAGGTTTGTGAGCTGGAAGAAAGTAGTTGTTTATTTTCTGGTTTCGGTAGTATTAGAGGTGACTTTTGCCACTTCAGTTTCTATGACAATAGGAGATTATGTCTGCGCGTGTTTAAACTTAAAATAATAAAACATTAAGGAGGTTTCAATGAAGAAGAATTTGTCGCTTATATTCATCCTTGCAATATTCCTGGGTTTTTTAATGGCAATGTCTTATTTCAGCCGCAGGGCCAATCATAATAACCGCACCCCGCTTAATATATATGTCCCTTGCGGCCTGACCCTGCCGTTTAAAGAGCTTGGCCTGGCTTTTGAGCAGGCGAATCAAAATATAAAGGTAGAGGGGACTTTTGATAACGCTGTTGTCCTGACTAAATTTATCCTGAAAAAAGAAAAAAGGCCGGATTTATTTGTTTCTCCGGGGAAAAAAGAAACCAGCATGCTGGCCCAGGAAGGCCTGTTGGATGAACCTTCCGTAAAAGCATTCGGTAAATATGAACTTATCCTGATTGCGCCATCAAATTCAAAAGAGATAAATAGCCTTGAGGATTTATTAAAGGATTCGGTTAAGGTTATTGTTATTGCCAATCCTAATTATAATTCCATCGGGGAATATTCTGTTATGGCGCTCAAAAAACTGGGATATTGGGATAAATTACAAAAATCCAAGTCTATAATGCTTACTAATACGCCTATTGAAGCGTTGACATTTATCGCTTCCAATAAAGCTGATGCCGGTATACATTATAATGTCTGCCCTTTTGAGACAGACACCGGTAAGGTTTCCCAGGGCGCGATAAAGGTTGTTGCGCAATTGCCCAGTGAAAGCCACCCGCCGATTTATAACTATATCGGCATATTAACGGAAAGCAAAAACAAGAAAATCGCCCAGAGCTTTATTGATTTTATGTTTTCTCCGAAAGGGCAGGAGATATTATCCAGATATGGCCTGGCAGGTAATGTTAAGGAGGCGCCTCAGGCCCCTTCCGGGCAAGCTGTAACAAAGGTTAATATACAGGCATATTACCCCTTTAATGAAGAACATCTTTATATTAAGGATTATCTGGAAACCCTGCCGGAGAAGTTTAACGGCCAGGTTAAAGTAGAATGCGTTGATTTTCGTAGTGACGAAGGGTATGTGCTTTGGCGCAAGACTGGCCTTGCCTGCGGAGGAATATTAATAAACGGTAAGAATAAATTCTCCATAAGTAAGGATGGGAAGGCCAAAGAAGTGGAATTTTTAAAGAAAATAGATTTATTTTGGAGCAAAGAGGAGCTTGAGGATGCGATTAAGCAGGAATTAGGGAAATAGCGCGTTGATTTATAGTATTTGACAAATCCTAATAAAGAGGTATAATAAAATAAAGATTAGGAATTCTTAAGTTTAGGCCGCAAGGAGAGGGCAACTAACCTTTGCGGTCTTTTTGGTTGTTGCGATGCCGTTCCCGGAGGTGCGTATCAAAAAGGTAAAGACTTCGCTTAAGGGCAGGAAATGTAAATATCTGCACTGCAAGCATATATTAAGTATTTATAACCATGAAGAGTATTGCCATATCCATCTTGGC
>JAQUSM010000159.1 GCA_028715095.1 Candidatus Omnitrophota bacterium | reverse complement strand
CTGAGGATATAAAAAAGAAGATGCTGGAGGCAATACCTTTAGCTAAACTTGGTACGCCTCAGGATGTAGCCAATACTTGTTTGTTCCTGGCTTCGGATGAATCAAGTTACATAACCGGCCAGGTTATCACGATAGATGGCGGCATGGTCATGGCGTAAAACAAAGATATATCACAACACCCCGCGCTAGCTTGAATTGCGCGGGTGTGTGTCTCTACACAAGGAGGAAAAAAGAATGGCAGTACAAGAGAAAGTAAAGTCTATTATAGCAGAACAGTTAGGCGTAAAACCCGAAGAGGTAACTCCTGAAGCGTCATTTGTTGATGATTTAGGCGCGGATTCACTCGATACTGTAGAATTGGTTATGGCCTTAGAAGAAGAGTTTGGTATTGAAATACCTGATGAGGACGCAGAGAAGATCACTACTGTTGGCGATGCCATCAAATATATTGATGAGAAAAGCGCCAAATAATAATTAGATAGCGTTAAATAAACAGTTTACCCCGCTTTTTTAGTCATGGCGGGGTAAATTTTGTTAGAATAAAAGATGAAAAAAAGAGTAGTAATCACAGGTTTAGGGGCAATCACTCCGGTAGGCAATGATGTAGAAACATTTTGGCAATCCCTGAAAGACGGTAAAAGCGGGGTTGGGCCGACTACCAGCTTTGACGCGTCTGCTTTTGATTCCCGGATCTCCGCGGAGGTAAAGGATTTTGAACCTACCCGTTACGGCATCTCCCTTAAAGATATTAAAAGAACGGCCAAATTTGTGCAGTTTGCTATAGCCGCCGCCAAGCAAGCCATGGAATCTTCCGGTTTAGATTCAAAAAAAGAAGACGCCACCCGCATGGGGGTAGTTATCGGTTCAGGTATCGGCAGCCTGCATACTATCGAAGAAGAGCATAAGGTTTTCCTCAGTAAAGGCCCTTCGAGGCTTTCGCCTTTTCTTATTCCTATGCTTATTGTAAATGAGGCAAGCGGCATGGTTGCCATTATCCATGGATTAAAGGGGCCGAACTCCTGTGTGGCTACTGCCTGCGCTTCCGGTTCCCATGCCATAGGTGAAGCCTACAGGATGATCCTTTATGGAGACGCCGATGTAATGCTTACCGGAGGCACGGAAAGTTGTATTGTGCCTACATCAGTGGGTGGTTTCTGTGCCTTAAGGGCGCTTTCAACCAGGAATGATGACCCTAAGAGGGCCAGCCGTCCGTTTGACCGCGACCGCGATGGTTTTATAATGGCTGAAGGATGCGGCCTGGTTGTTTTAGAGACTTTAGAGCACGCGCAAAAAAGAAACGCTAATATTATCGCTGAAATTGTTGGTTTTGGCATGAGCTGCGATGCTTATCATATAACCGCTCCTGATCCTGACGGGGCAGGGGCTGCCCAGGCAATGTCCATGGCGTTAAAGGACGCGCGGATGAAACCGGAGGAGATCACCTATATAAACGCCCATGGAACCTCTACCAAATTGAATGATAAGATTGAAACTTTATCGATGAAAAAGGCCTTTGGCGCCTATAGCAAGAAGGTAATGATTTCTTCCACAAAGTCCGTAACCGGCCATCTTTTAGGCGCCGCGGGCGGAGTGGAGTTCTTGACCTGCTGTTTGGCAATTAGAGACGGAGTTATCCCTCCTACCATCAACTACGAACATCCTGATCCGGATTGTGACCTGGATTACGTGCCTAATATAGCGCGCAAAACCAATGTAGAAGTCTGCATGTCTAATTCTTTGGGATTCGGTGGGCATAACGCCTCGCTCATAGTAAAGAAGTTCAAGCAATAACAAGTATCCCTTTTTTAAAATGTCTTATACTATCGCGGAAAAAATCTTATTAAAGCATTCAGGCCAAAAGTCAATTAAGCCCGGCGAATTTATCCAGGCTAAAGTTGATGTTGCCCTGGCCAACGATATTACCGCGCCTTTGGCTATTTCGGAATTCAAAAAATCCGGTTTTAAACAGGTTTTTAGCAAAGATAAAATTGTTTTGGTCCCGGATCATTTTGCTCCCGCTAAAGATTTAAAAAGCGCCAATCAATGTAAAGTCCTGGCTAATTTTGCCAAAGAGCATGGGATAAAAAATTATTTTGAGATTGGTTCTATGGGGATAGAGCATGCGCTGCTTCCTGAAAAAGGGATTGTTATGCCCGGAGACCTGGTTATTGGCGCAGATTCTCACACCTGTACTTATGGGGCCCTGGGCGCTTATGCCACGGGCATGGGTTCGACAGACCTGGCCCGCGCTTATATTGACGGTAAATGCTGGTTAAAGGTCCCGGCATCCATAAAGTTTATATATAAAGGTAAGCTAAAGAAATGGGTTTCAGGCAAGGACCTTATTCTTTATACCATAGGCCAGATTGGCGTAGATGGCGCTTTGTATAAAGTGATGGAGTTTAGCGGCCCGGTAATCAGAAAACTAGGCATGGATGACAGATTTTCTATGTGTAACATGGCTATTGAAGCCGGGGCAAGGGCAGGTTTAATCGAGCCGGATGATAAAACCAGAAAGTATGTGGCGGGTTTTAAACGCAAGCCTAAATTTTATCATTCTGACCCGGATGCCCATTATGAAAAAATATACGAGTGGGACGTTACGAAGTTAGAGCCGCAGGTGGCTTGTCCGCATCTGCCCAGCAATGTCAAGCCGGTCAGCAGCCTGAAAAACATAAAAATTGACCAGTCGGTTATCGGCTCATGCACTAACGGCCGGATTTCAGATTTACGCGTTGCCGCTTCTTTGCTTAAAGGCAAGAAAGTGGCAAAGGGAGTAAAATTAATTATTTTCCCGGCAACGCAGAAAATTTATTTACAGGCGGTTAAAGAAGGCCTGGCGGAGATTTTTGTCAGGGCAGGAGGCGTATTTTCGACCCCGACCTGCGGCCCGTGTTTAGGCGGGCATATGGGGATTTTAGCTGATGGTGAAGTAGCGATTGCTACGACTAACCGGAATTTTCTGGGGAGAATGGGCAGCCCAAAGTCGTTTGTGTATTTATCTAATCCGGCGGTAGCCGC
>JAQUSM010000024.1 GCA_028715095.1 Candidatus Omnitrophota bacterium | reverse complement strand
ATGTGAAAAACAGGTATGCCCAGGGGCTATCATCAAGGTTTGACCTCCTGCAGTCCAGCGTGCAGGTTTCGCTGACCATGCCGGAACTGGTAAAGGCCAAGAACGCCGTTGAGCTTATCAAGGCGGAACTAAAGAAACTCCTTAATTTTAAGCAACAAGAGAAGCTGGAGGTAACGGACAGGCAGCTTATTTATTCATTAACAGAGATCAGGGAAGATGACTTTTTAAAACAGGCTTACCTTAATAAGCCGGAGATGGCTTTAAGGACACTGGGTATTGATATCAGTAAATGGTCAATACAAATGGCAAAATCCGGATGGCGGCCGCTTGTTAACGCCAGCGCAGGTTATGATTTTCGTTCCAATAGCTGGGGCAGCTTGATCAATAAGAAGCACAATAACTGGAATGCCGGCCTGACTTTATCTTTTGCGGTATTTGACGGGTTTTCTACTAAGGCTAAAGTGGATGCCGCTAAACTGCGTTACAGTCAGGCGGTGTTGACCAAGGAAAACCTGGTTGAGCAGATTGCCGTTGATGTGCGCCAGGCATGCCTTGATTTAAAACAGTCCGAACAGGTGATTAATTCCCAAAAAGATAACGTCGGCCAGGCCAAGGAAGCTTTAGAGATAGCCAAGGTCAGTTACGATAATGGCCAGGCCAAAAACCTTGATGTGCTTGACGCGCAGGTGTCATTAAGCCAGATTGAGACGAATCTTTCGCAGGGTATTTATGATTACCTTATGGCCCAGGCAGAATTAGACAGGACTTTGGGGAAAAGTTTTTTAACGGTTGAGGGCGCCAGGCAGCCTGACCAGGGAGGAATTAATGAAGAAAAAAGTTAAACCGGCACTATTTATTATTTTTATCCTGATTGCATGCGGAGCTGCCGCAGCCTATTTCTGGGGAACGCATGACCATAACCACGGACAGATCAAGGTTTCCGGAAATATTGAGGGGGATGATGTGCGTTTATCTTTCCGCGTGCAGGGCCAGATCACTGAGCTGCTTACTGATGAGGGCAGGGTAGTTAAGGAAGGCGAGCCGGTGGCCAGGATTAATACCGATGAATTGGTTAAGATACGTGATAATGCCGAGGGGTCTTTAAAAGCTGCGGAGCATCAATATGCGCTGGATAAACTGGATTATGAACGCGCCGAGAACCTTTTTAAAGCCGGGGCAATACCTATGCAACAACGGGACGCAGCTCAAACGCTTGCTGAGGCAGATAAGGCTAATATCGAAGCATTGAGGGCGTCATTTGAGCTGGCCAAGACAAGATTAGGTTTTGCCGAACTTGTCTCTCCGCTTAACGGGTTTGTGCTTGTCAAAAGTTCATTACCGGGAGAGGTGGTGCAGATAGGCGCTCCTGTTTTTACCGTTGTTGACCTGAATAATCTATGGGTTACCGCTTATATCAATGAAACCGAACTTGGCCGTGTAAAACTTAATCAGGAAGCTTATGTCCTTGCCGATACCTATCCAGGCAAAAGATATAAAGGCTGGGTATCTTTTGTTTCCAGCGAAGCGGAATTTACCCCTAAGACCATACAGACTACGGAAGAAAGAGTCAAATTAGTTTACAGGATAAAGGTCAGGGTTGATAATTCCAGCCTTGAGCTTAAACCCGGCATGCCCGCAGACGCCTATATCATAGAATAATATGTCTACCATAAAGGCCTCCGCTCTCACCAGGAAATTCGGGGATAATATTGCGGTTAACTCTCTAAACCTTGAAATAGAAGAAGGCGAGATATTCGGTTTGGTCGGACCTGACGGTGCAGGAAAGACCACAACCATGCGCCTTTTGACAGGAATTCTTGAACCTACAAGCGGAGAAGGCTGGGTTTACGGCAATCATATCGTAAAAGAATCTGAAAAGCTAAAAGAAAATATCGCCTATATGTCCCAGCGCTTCGGCCTCTACGAAGAGCTCACTGTCCTGGAAAATATAAATTTCTACGCGGATGTTTTCTGTGTTTCGAAAAACAAGCGCCAGGATGTAATTGAGAAATTGCTCGGGTTTTCCGGGCTCCTGCCTTTTAAAGAGCGGCTTGCCGGTAAGTTATCCGGCGGGATGAAACAGAAGCTTGGCCTTTCCTGCGCGCTGATACATACCCCGAAGGTTTTATTCCTGGATGAACCGACCAATGGAGTTGACCCTGTCTCCCGCAGGGATTTCTGGTCGATACTCTATGACCTCCTAAAAGAAAAAGTAACCATCCTTTATTCAACTTCATATCTTGATGAAGCAGAACGCTGCCGCAGGGTGGGGCTTATACATAAAGGGATGCTCTTGCGCTGTGACAGCCCGGATAATATTAAAAAAGAGTTTAATGTAAAAACATTGGAGCAGGCTTTTATAAAAATAGTCAATGACTATGAATCCGGACATGGAAAATAACGAAATTGCCGTAAGGGTGCGGGACCTCGAGAAAAAATTCGGGGATTTTACCGCGGTTAATCATATTAACTTTGAAGTTAAACAAGGAGAGATCTTCGGATTCCTGGGGCCCAATGGCGCAGGCAAATCCACAACTATCCGTATGCTCTGCGGTATATATACGCCTACTTCAGGCAGCGGCAGCGTAGGGGGTTTTGATATAGTTAAGGAACAATTCAAGATCAAGGAGAATATAGGCTATATGTCCCAGAAATTCTCCCTTTATGACGACCTTACCGTTGAGGAAAATATAGATTTTTACAGCCGTATATATAATATACCGGAACATGAAAGGCAAAAACGCAAAGATGAGACGATCAAAATAGCCGGGATAGATGCTTTCCGCAGCAGCCTGACCAGCACGCTTTCCGGGGGGTGGAAACAGCGTTTGGCTTTAGGCTGCGCCATAATCCATCAACCGAAGATTATTTTCCTTGATGAGCCGACTTCCGGTGTTGATCCAATCACCCGGGCGAATTTTTGGAGCGTGATCAAGGAAATGGCTTCTTTAGGCAGGACTATCTTTGTGACCACTCATTATATGGACGAGGCGGAGAATTGCAACCGCTTGGTTATGATTTATCACGGCACGATGATTGCCATGGGTTCGCCGGATGAAATGAAGACTAAGGTTATGAAACATGAGATCCTTGAGATTGTTATACCGAGCGCGCAGAATTGGCTTGAAAGAATAGCCAATCTTGAATCTATCAAGGAGACAGCTCTTTTCGGAATAAATATACACGCTGTCGCTTATGACGCGCTTGCTGCCGCGTTTGATTTAAAGAAGCTGTTTGAAAAGGAAAAAGTGGAAGCTTATTCTGTGAATAAGATCAAGGCTTCCCTGGAGGACGTGTTTGTTTCATTGATAGAAGATTACGACGCCGAGCATAAAGATAAATGAATTTTAAAAGAGTCTTAGCCATATCCAATAAGGAATTTATCCAGATCAAGCGCGATCCGCGCTCGCTGGGCTTAGCCATAGTCATACCGGTGTTATTGCTTCTGATTTTCGGATATGGATTATCCCTGGATATCGACAGGGTAGCCACTGTTGTATGGAACCAGGACGCATCAAGCAAAATTTCGCGCGATTTTCTGCTTAATTTCAAAAACTCAAAGTATTTTAAGATTGTCAAATATACGGATAATTACCGTGATATACAGCATATGATTGACAGCGGCGATGTAATGATGGCCATGGTAATTCCAAAAGACTTCTCGCATTTTATTGAATCCGGGAAAACCTCCACATTGCAGTTATTAGTCGACGGAAGCGACTCCAATACCGCCACTATCGCCATGGGGTATGTGCGTTCAGTAGTTGCTAAATATAATACGACATTGCTCGTAGAGGCGCTTTCAAGCCGGGGGTTTAGCCCGGCAAGGTCCATAGAGATGCGTTCAAGGGTTTGGTTTAATATGGGGCTAAACAGCAGGTGGTTTATTGTCCCGGGGGTAATTGCGATGATTATTATGATTATCGCGGCGCTGCTTACTTCCATCTGTGTGGCCAGGGAATGGGAGAGAGGTACCATGGAACAGTTAATTTCCACTCCCGTAAAAGCTCCGGAGTTGATCATTGGCAAGTTCCTGCCGTATTTTGTGATCGGCTTTATTGATCTTTTTGTGGGAGTGGTTATGGCCAGGTTTTTATTCGGCGTTCCTTTTAAGGGCAGCTATTTACTGCTGGTGTTTTTAAGCGCCTTGTTTTTGACCGGCGCGCTCTCCCAGGGGATATTAATTTCTACGGTAGCCAGGACGCAATTGCTGGCAAGCCAACTGGCGACATTGACTACTTTTATACCGACGATGCTTCTATCCGGGTTCATTTATCCGATCTTTAATATGCCGCAGGCGGTCCAGGTTATTACTTATCTTATCCCGGCGCGTTATTATATTATTATCTTGCGCGGGCTGTTTCTTAAAGGCAACGGCATAGATGTAATGTGGGATGAGGCTTTGTTTTTGTTATTATTTGCGTTTTCCATGTTCGGCCTGGCAATAATAAAATTCAGGAAGAAGGTGTTTTGAAATGTTTGAAAGGATCAAGGCTATACTGATCAAAGAATTTAAGCAGGTCTTGCGCGACCCGCGGATGAAAACAGTAATTATAGTTTCACCTATTATACAGATACTTATTTTTGGCTATGCCGCCAATAAAGATATTGATTTTATCCCTACGGCAATCTATGACCAGGATGGCACAAAAGAAAGCCGCCAGCTTTTGCATAGATTTACTTATTCTAAATATTTTGTACCGAAGTATTATATCAACAGTGAAAATGAAGAAGATCATATGCTGGATAAGGGGGTGGCAAACGCTGTGCTGCGCATTGACCGGGGGTTCGGCCGCGATATCAAAGCGGGTAAAGATGCCAGTGTGCAGCTGGCGCTTGACGGCTCGGATTCAAATACCGCCATGATTATCGCCGGTTATGCCAATACGATCATGAGTAAATACCAGTATGATTTGCTTAAAGGCGACGCGGATTATTTAGGCATACAGTCTAGTATTCCGAGCGTTGACTTAAGGGACCGCGCCTGGTTTAATGAAAATCTTATCTCCCGGAATTATTACCTGCCGGGAGTAATCGCTTCAATAGTAACGATTATGTCCCTTTTATTGACGTCTATGGCTATAGTCAGGGAAAAAGAGATTGGCACTATGGAGCAGCTTATTGTCAGTCCGCTTAGGCCGTTTGAGCTTATCTTCGGCAAACTCCTGCCGTTTGGGGTAATCGCGCTGATGCAGTGCGCTTTGATAACGACGCTGGGTACATTGTGGTTCCATATTCCGTTTCGGGGCAGCTTGTCTTTGCTTGTACTGGCTACCTGCGTGTATTTATTTACTACTTTGGGTATAGGGCTGTTTATTTCCACGATAGCCTCAACTCAGCAGGAGGCGATGATGTCGGTATTTTTATTTTATATGCCGACATTTTTACTTTCAGGGTTTGCTTATCCTATAGCCAATATGCCTGGGGCTATCCAATGGTTTACTTTGATTAACCCCATGCGTTATTACCTGGTCATCATCAGGGGAATATTCTTAAAAGGAGTGGGGATGGATATTCTGTGGCCTAACTTCTTAACGCTTTTGGTTTTTGGTATTCTTGTGATTACCATGAGCACGCTCAGGTTCAGGAGGAAAATAGCCTGATAATAAGCATCTGTTAATAGCAAAAGGGGGTTTTATGAGGAAAATATTATTTATATTCGGGTTAGCCGGATTTAGTTTTTTAACCCTATACTCCGTTTATGCCCAGGATAAAGATGTTAATGTCTTATTCAAACAGCTGAGGAATGAATTGTTGAATTCCAGGGTACAGGCTAGGGATGTTAACTCTATCGCGGCACCCTTAAAGAGTTTGCTAAAAAATGGCGCTGCTAAGGGGGATTTAAGGAACATAGTCCTTAATTTAACCAGGAAGGGTGTTACTGATAAAGAATTATATATTTCCCTTGATTCCGTGAATATGCTGGTTGAGGCGGGGGCCAAAGTAAATGAATCAGCTAATGTAGTGTCGCAGGCAATTGATCAGGGGCTGGCTTTAGGGTTTAAGGGTGGAGACGTGGGCCTGGCAGCTAAAGTTCAGGAGGCGGTTAAGAAGAAGGCAAAGCTGCTTGAAGAGGAAAAGAAAAAGAAGCAGGCGGAGGTTAAGGATCAGGCAATATAGGGAAAGAGTACAAAATAAGGAGAAGGTTATGAAGACATGGTTTTGTATTTGTATTCTGATGATTTCTTTGATGGTGGCGGGTTTGGGTTTTTGCCAGCAGGAGCAAGGTGCTCCCGAAACGCACTCTAAACAGGGGTTTGTTGCGCAAATTGATTCAATCGGTTCGCTTTTAGTTATATCCGACGGTAACGAAGAGTTTAGGTTTAACGTAGTGCAGGGGGCAAAAATACAGCGCGGTATAGATAACATCACGCTTGATGATCTTGAATCGAATGACGTGGTGAACGTGGAATATTATAAAACCCCTGACGGGGCTCTTAATGCAGTTTCGGTCACTGATAATAACATCACTTCAAGTTTTTAAGAAACTTAAACCGAAAGAATGGGTGGCTAAAACATGAAAATCATCAAAAAATTAGTTTTTGCATGCGGCATAATTTTTCTTGTTTTGGCTGTTATTTTGGTTGTTACCTTTATTATTACAAAACGCTTAAAGATTGGCAAGATCGTGGAGAAACAGATAGAACAAAGCCTGGGAATCAACGTTTCAATAGAAAAAATTGAATTTTCTCCCCTGCTTGCGCATGTCGGCTTAAGCGGAATAACTATATATAATCCGGCTGGTTTTGAAGAAAGGGAGCTTGCCTATATTGAAGCGATCCATTTGGTATTTGATCCCATAGAAATCATTACCAGCAAAAAACCAAATATCTATATTTTAGGTTTAAATCTTAAGCGGCTGAATATAATAAAAAACAGGCAAGGCAAGGTTAACCTGGAGGAGATCAGCTCTTTGGGGGATGAAGGCGCCGGTATAAAGGATAAGACCCCTTTCTATTTTGATGTGCTAGTCTTAACTGTCGGCCAGGTCAGGTTTGTTGATTACAGCGGGCCGAATAAAAATGAACATATTTATCCGATAGGGATAAAGAATGCAACGTTTGTTAATCTTAGAGATGAACAAGATGTAGTCAGAATGGTTGTTTTGAAGGCAATAGAGAATACGGATATAGGGAAGTTGATTAATTTGAGGATTATTCCGGTGGTTTCTCAGATAGGGGATACCTTTAATTCGGCATGGGGAACGGCTAAGACCGGAGCAAAGAGCGCCTGGGGGATTGCTATACTGCCGTTTAATCTGCTCTTCGGAAGAAATTAGTTTTCTGAATTTATATGAATTCTCTTGATTTTAATTTGGGGAAGTGGTAACATTATTTTAATACAGCAGTTCCGAGTTTTAAGGTGGGTCAGGATAAAAAAATACGAGAAACCTTTGCAGGCCGATTTATCGGCTAAATGAGGTTTCTCTTTTTTATAGAGGCTACACGATTTAAATGTTAGATTTCTTTCCAAAACAGTTTTTCCTGTTTGATCCGCTTTCGATATTTTTCCTTTGTGTAATCTTTGTCGTTTCTTTCCCTTCAGCTGTTTACTCCTTCGGTTACTTAAAAGGCGGATACTCCCCTGCTAAAATAACGCTTGCCTGGTTTTTATTTTTTATCTTCGTATTGTCCATGGCTTTTGTAGTTACCGTGAGCAACGTGCTTGTTTTCCTGGTTTTCTGGGAGATTATGTCTTTGGTTTCGTATTTCCTGGTCGTTTTTGATACCGGGCATGAAAAATCCATCCAGGCGGGGATGATTTATATTGTCATGACGCATATCGGTACAGCTTTCTTGATTGCCGCCTTTATGATGATGTATAAATTTACCAATTCTTTTGATTTTAACGTCATAAAAGACGCTTGCCAGACAATGCCCGTCCAAACCAGGAATATCATATTTTTGTTGCTTTTGGCCGGTTTCGGAACAAAGGCGGGGATTGTGCCGCTGCATATTTGGCTGCCCTATGCCCACCCTCAGGCGCCAAGTCATATCTCCAGTATTATGTCCGGCGTAATGATTAAAACCGCTATTTACGGGCTAATCCGTTTTGTCATATTCATTCTGGGTGTGCAGTCCTCCTGGTGGGGGATTCTGCTATTAGTGCTGGCCTGTATTACCTGCCTGGTGGGGATAATTTACGCGCTTATGGTAGGAGATATCAAGCGCCTGCTGGCCTACTCCAGTGTTGAGAATGTCGGGATTATATTATTAGGAATAGGATTGGCCATGTTTTTTCAGAGTATCAACATGCCTTATCTGGCCGTATTTTCCATGATAGCCGGATTGTATCATTTAATAAACCACGCGATTTTCAAAGGTTTATTATTTCTCTGCGCCGGCAGCGTATATAAGGCTACCGGAACGCGGGATATTGAAAAGCTGGGAGGGTTGATTAAAAAGATGCCCCAGACTGCCGTCTTTTTCCTGATAGGGGCAATGGGGATCTCTGCTTTGCCGCCGTTTAACGGTTTTGTGAGTGAATGGCTGACTTTACAGGCATTCTTTTTAGGGGCTTTGAATATAATGGGAGGAGCCAGGGTTTTCCTGGTGATTTGCGCGGCGCTTTTGGCTTTAACAAGCGGACTGGCCGCTGCCTGTTTTGTCAAGGCATTCGGGGTAACCTTCCTGGCGCTGCCCAGGAGCAATTATGCCAAGGAGGCAAAAGAGGCGCCTTTTTCTATGAAGGCGGGGATGCTTTTCTTGTCAATCCTGGTCATCCTTTTTGGCCTGGCTGCCGTAAAAATAATAAGATTGTTGGCGATAGTTGCAAGTTCAGCCACGGGTTTTGATATCAGCAGCATGAGTTTTTCTTTGAATAACTTTATCTTGAGCCCGCAGGCAGGCAAGAATGTTTATCTTTCTGTGCCTTTGCTTGCCGTAGGGCTGATTGTGCTGGGCGGAGCCTGTTTTGCCGTATATAAATTATTTAATAAAACAAAAGTAAGAATTTATAAAACCTGGGATTGTGGTTATTACAAGCTTAACAGCCGCAATGAATATACCGCAACCGCATTTTCTAAGCCTTTCAGGATTGCCTTTAGTTTCTTTTTACTGCCTTACCGTAAGACACAAAAGATCAGGGAGTCTTTTTATCACGTTAAATCTTTTGTTTATGAAACACACACGACTCCCGTGTTTAAGAAGTATATTTATGAACCGTTGCTTGCTTCGGTTTTCAAGGCGGCCAAATCCATGAGAAGTATCCAGCTGGGGAGCATCCATCTGTATTTGAGCTATATTTTTGTTACCTTGTTATTGCTGATTATATTTATGCGTTAACTCCGATGGCTAAAATTATTATAATTATTGTCCAGTTGATTTTATTTATCGTTGTATCTCCGGTTTTAAGCGGGCTGATCTCCAGGATAAAGAATAATATCAGGATGCGTAAGGGGCAGGGTATTCTGCAGCCGTATTATAATTTAGCGAAGCTTTTTTCAAAAGGGGAAGTAGTTCCGGAAAATTCCTCATGGATATTCAGGGCGGCTCCTTTTGTGGTACTGGCTTCAATGCTTGTTGCGGCTGCGCTTATCCCCGTGTTTATATCAAGAAGCCCTGTTTTTCAAGCAGGAGATTTCCTGGCGCTCATATTTATTTTTGCCCTGGGCCGTTTTTTCCTGGCCCTTTCGGCTTTAGATACCGGAAGTTCTTTCGGGGGGATGGGCGCATCAAGAGAGATGTTTATTTCCAGCCTGGTTGAGCCTGCATTTTGTATGGTGGTATTTGCGCTATCTTTGCAATCCGGCTCAACGGATATTTCTTCTTTTGGTTCCAGGCATGCAATATCGGTTTCTTCTATTACCGCGGCACTTACCTTGTTTCTTGTCGCAATAGCGGAAACGTCGCGTATCCCGGTTGATAATCAGGAAACGCATCTTGAGTTAACTATGGTGCATGAAGCAATGGTGCTGGAGTATTCGGGGCGTTCTTTGGCTTTAATTGAAATGGCAGCTTACGTTAAGCAGATGGTCTTATTCTTCCTTATTGCTCAGGTTGTTTTTCCTGCTTGTCTGCCTGTTGGAATAATTATTGCCGCTATCGCAGTGGCGTTGGTAGAGGTTTCCGTGGCAAAGATGAGGTTGTTCAGGGTAGCAGATTTCCTGGGATTGGCTTTTGTATTAGGAGTCGTCGCTTCGGTATGCGCGATTTTAGGAGTTTAATATGCAGGGAATGATTCTATTTGCGATTTTGGCTTCAACCTATCTTATGATTATTGCTAAAAGGATGCCTGCCTTAATCCGGAGTTTTCGTTATCAATCCTTTTGTTTATTTGCGCTTACCCTTATTGTCGCTTTGGACCACCGCCAGCCGGATTTGTATGTTGTTGCCGGGCTGCTGTTTGTTTTAAAGGTATCGCTTATTCCTTATTTATTATACCGGATCATAAAAAGGACAAAGGTAAATGAGGACCTGGGGCTATTTATTAACCCCCAGCTGTCTTTGCTATGGGCCCTGGGGTTTACATATTTATCCTGGGTTTTCTCTGCGCATTTGGTTATTTCTGAAAAAACAGCGTTAACCAGTTTTCTGGCAGTAGCTTTCTTTATAGTTTTGACGGGGTTGTTTTTAATGATCTCCCGGATGAGCGCGCTTGCCCAGATCATCGGGTTATTGGTGATGGAGAATGGCCTGTTCCTGCTTGCTTCCACGGTTTCAGGGGGGATGCCTTTTTTTGTGGAAATAGCCATATTCTTTGATGTATTTGTAAGCGTCTTGATTATGGGTCTTTTTGTTTACAGGATCAATAAACTCTTTACGCATATTGACGTGAATAAGCTTTCGCGCCTAAAAGGATAAATTTTATGCAGATACTCTTGATTCTTGCGATACCGGTACTGCTTTCAATAAGCACTTTATTTATGAGAAGGCAGAGGTCCTTCGGAATAGTTAATTGCGCCGGGTACCTGGCAGTTTTGTGCGCCGGAGCCAGCCTGTTTAAAGGAATAATATCCACGGGCAGCTTCAGGGCGTTTTTCGGTTTTATCTATATAGATTTCTTAAGCGCGTTCTTTATCTTTGTTA
>JAQUSM010000158.1 GCA_028715095.1 Candidatus Omnitrophota bacterium | reverse complement strand
ACACCTGGCTATCTGGGGGATAAATGAAAACATGGTCAGGGTGGCGGCCATTGCGCCAATCAGCGTCCAAAACATAATTAATAATTATAACCTGAAATCCCTGGGAAATAAAGCTAAATTGTAGACAGTGTACGTAATTCCATCAAATATATACGTTTATGAAACAAATGCGGCTTTCCTACCCCGCCTTCTAGGCAAATAATGCGTGCCTTTCTTTACCAGCCTTCGAAGAAAGTCCCGGTCCCCGCGCGGAATCTCTATATTCGCAAAATAATTTTCTTCTTTATTATCAAAAATACTCAAAAAGTTTTTATAAGCAGCCTGCCTGCCAACAATTTCTTTTCCGAAATCTTCAAAATCAGGGCTAACTTGCGTTATTCCATCCTCGCGGCCTAAACAATAAAATCGCGCACTACTATAATCATATTCCCAGGGCTCTCTGACTATCCCGGTTCGCACCGGATTCCTCTCTACATACCTGCCGCAATTCTTCAAATACAAATCTTTCTGTATCGGCTGCAATTTAAATCTGCCCTGCCATAAGAAACCAACTGCATTATATTGTTTATTGTAATAATGTGTATACGCCCGATGTAACCCTGCCATAAATTTCGAGATTAATTCAGGGCATTCGAATTCAACCACTAAATGGTAATGATTCGGCATAATCGCCCAATGATATATCTTTGAATTAAACCTGTTACCGTAATCGTAAAGCAACAACTTAAAACGATCAAAATCTTTTGTTTCTTGAAAAATCACCTTGCGCCCGCTGCTTCTGCTAAATGCATGATATACTAACGACTGTTGCAATTGATGCTTGCGTGCATGTGATGGCATGGATTTCTCTCCTTCTGCAACAATTGACGCAAAAGGCAAAGAAATCTAACAATATTTATTTTTGGAAAGGGAAATATTTCTTACAGATGTAATTGGGGAATATAGGGTTACGTAGACTGTCTACAGGACTTTGAGGAACCGGCGGGAACCGGCCTTGAGGATGCCGGGTTCACTCGGGACAAAATCATCCTTTTCAACTTTTACATTATTAAAACTGACTGCACCCTGCTTGATCAGCCTGCGGACTTCATTCCCGCTGGCAGCCAGCTTACTTTCGGTAAGGATATCCAGAACAGTCTTTTTCCCGTCAGTTTTAAAAACCGGCATATCCACGGGCGTCTCTTTCTGGGAAAAAACACGGCTAAACTCTTCCGCCTCTTTTTCCGCGGCTTGAGCCGAATGGTATTGGGTAATAATAATCTTGGCCAGGTTTACCTTTGCCTCTTTAGGGTGCATGTTCCTGACGGAATTTAAATCTTCATCAGTGAGCAATTCATAATATTTAAGCATCAACTCGTCGGAGATCGACATAACCTTACCGAACATCTCCTTTGCCGGTTCATTTATACCTATATAATTGCCATAAGACTTACTCATCTTTTGGACGCCGTCAGTCCCCTCAAGAAGCGGCATGGTAAGCACAACCTGCTGCGCCTGATTAAAATCTTTCTGAAATTCCCGGCCAACTAACAGATTGAATATCTGGTCAGTCCCCCCCAGTTCTACATCCGCTTCAAGCTCAACCGAATCATAACCCTGCATAAGAGGATAAATAAACTCGAGGATAGAGATGTTCTCCCCCTTTGTGTAACGTTTTTTGAAATCATCACGGGCAAGCATCTGGGAAACCGTGGCGTGGGTGGTAAGCTTAAGCATGTCCGCTATCGACATCTTCTCAAACCATTTACTGTTGAAAACTATTCTTAATTTTGAGGTATCGAGGATCTTGGAGACCTGCTTTTTATATGTCTCCGCATTTTTAGCAACCTCTGCTTTTGAAAGTTGCTTGCGGGTCTCTGACCTGCCGCTGGGATCTCCGATTTGTCCGGTGAAATCGCCGATTAAGAAATAAACCTCATGGCCCAAATCCTGGAACTGGCGCAGTTTTCTTAAAAGCACAGTATGCCCCAAATGCAAATCAGGGGCGGTAGGGTCAAAACCCGCCTTGATTTTCAAGGGGCGCCCGGCTTTAATGCTCTGCTCGAGCTTCTTGCGCAGCTCATCTTCAGAGATTATCTCCGCAGCGCCCCTTTTAATTATCTCTATTTGTTTGCTTATATCCATTATAAACGGGCAGTCAGGCCGATTTTCGCCTGCTCCACATCCACCTTGATTACTTTTACCTTTATTTTATCTCCGGGCTTTAAACCTGCAACCGTTTCCTTTTCAATTTCGCTGGAATAAATCAACCCTTCCAGTTCATCATCGATCTTGGCAAACACGCCGAATTCCGTCAGGCTGGATACCTCAGCTTCCAATACTGTATCCAGAGGATACTTCTCGGCAATCTTTGCCCAGGGATTATCCTGTAACTGTTTTAATCCTAAAGCAATCCTGCGGTTAGATGCATCGACGGAAAGGATGGCGACATCGACCTTCTGCCCCTTCTTCAACACATCCTGCGGGTGGCCGATTCTTTTGGTCCAGGAGAGATCAGATACATGGATCATCCCTTCAAGGTTAGAATCCAATTCCACAAACGCGCCGTAATCAGTGAAACCGCGAACTTTTCCGGAAACCTTTGAGCCTACCGGATACCTGCTCTCAGCTTCAGTCCAGGGATTCTGCTCCAATTGTTTTAAACTCAAGGATATCCTGCGGGATTCTTTTTCCACGCTCAAGATCTGGGTTTCCAGCATATCTCCGACGGCAAACATCTCGCCCGGGTTATTCACGCGCTTGGTCCAGGAGATTTCGGAAACATGGATTAAGCCTTCAATTCCCTTTTCCAGTTCCACAAAAACTCCGTAAGGCAATATATTAACCACCTTGCCTTTTACCTTTGCACCGACGGTGAATTTATCGCCGATATCCTGCCATGGGTCGGCAAGCCTCTGTTTAAGCCCCAAAGAAACCTTGCCTGAAGCCTGGTCCATATTCAAAATCATAACTTCAATTTTGTCCCCGATTGCGACAATTTCACTCGGATGGCTGATCTTTGACCAGGACATATCCGTAATATGCAGCAGGCCGTCGACTCCGCCTAAATCAATAAAGGCTCCGA
>JAQUSM010000157.1 GCA_028715095.1 Candidatus Omnitrophota bacterium | reverse complement strand
CGTTTTACGCCGAATCCGGAGGCCAGGTTGGTGATACCGGTGAATTAGTAAGCGGAGCGGACATTTTTAAAGTTTTAAATACGCAGAAAATTGATAATGTTTTTTTGCATATTGGAGAAGTTAGCTCCGGCAGCTTTAAAAAAGGCGATAAAGTGACGGCCCAGATTGATGTTAAGCGCAGATTGAATATTGCCAGGAACCATACTGCTACGCATATATTGCAGGCGGCTTTGCGGGAAGTTTTAGGCAGCCATGTCCAGCAACAGGGGTCTCTGGTCGCGGAGGAAAAATTCCGTTTTGATTTTACGCACTTTAAAGGTTTGTCAAAAGAAGAGATCTTAAGGGTTGAAGAGGTGGCAAATAACTGTATAGCCAGGAGCCAGCGGGTAAACTGTGAAGAGATGAATTTTAAAGAGGCGAAAAAGGCAGGGGCATTGGCGTTTTTTGAAGAAAAA
This sequence comes from Candidatus Omnitrophota bacterium, assembly GCA_028715095.1. Lineage (GTDB taxonomy): Bacteria > Omnitrophota > Gorgyraeia > Gygaellales > Profunditerraquicolaceae > UBA6249. The sequence continues at coordinate 2,610 of JAQUSM010000157.1, read as the reverse complement.
TACGGGGAGATGGTCCGTGTGGTTACCATGGGGGATATTTCAAAAGAACTGTGTGGAGGTACACACCTTGATAATATCAGCCAGATTGGTTTTATAAAAATAATCAGCGAGGGTTCAGTAGCCAGCGGCATCAGGAGGATTGAGGGGGCTACTGCCAGTTTCGCGGAGAGATTTGTCCAGGATGAAGAACTGAAAGCCATTGAAGAATCCAGGAGAATGAGTAAGTTAAAGGATTTAAAGGAGCAGGAAAAGAAGCGCAGCCTGGAAACAATCAACAGCTTAAAGGACGCACTGCCGAGGATTATGGCCGGCAGGGTAGAGATCAATGGGGTAAATTTAGTTTCTTCTCTTGAGCCCGGATTAGATATGAATGCTTTAAGGATCCTGGCGGATAAAGTAAAAGGGGAGTTAAAACACGGAGTGATTGTTTTAGGCTCGCAGGATAGTGAGCAAAAAAAGGCGTATCTGGTTATCGCGGTTACGCAGGATTTATTAGCAAAAGGCCTGGATGCCGGGGTGCTGATCCGTCAGGCTGCTCCGGTTATCGGAGGCTCAGGCGGAGGCAGGCAGGATTTTGCCCAGGCAGGAGGAACAAAACCGGAAAACTTTACATTGGCATTTGATAAAATAAGAGCTATAATTAAATCTTTATGAGGGGATAGGCAGGTAGGCAGCGGGTAGGGAAAACAAGAGAATATATGAGGATTATAAAGGCAGCAAGCAAGAAATTAGAAAAAGTTTATAATCGCGGTTTAACCCGGCAGATCCGCGTTGAGGAAAAGGTCAGAAAGATCATTGATGATGTGCGCCTTTTTGGGGATGAAGCGCTGATTAAATATACCCGCAAGTTCGACGGGGTGAAGATGCTGCCGAGGCAGTTAAAGGTCTCGGAGATCGAAATCAGCGGCGCATACGCCAATATCAGCCCGAATTTTGTCAGCTCCCTTAAGGTAGTTATAGAAAACGTAAACCGTTTTTACCGTAAACAGCTGCGTAAATCCTGGAGGATCAAAGGAGCAGACGGAATAATACTGGGTGAAAATTATACCCCCCTGGAAAGAGTGGGTATTTATATTCCCGCCGGCACTGCCCCGCTGGTCTCGACTGTTTATATGACGGTTTTACCGGCAAAGATGGCAGGGGTAAAAAAGATTGTTTTGGCCAGCCCCCCGGATAAAAACGGATATATTAATCCCCATATATTGGTAGTCGCCGACCTGCTTAAGGTTGATGAGATTTACCGTGTTGGAGGGGCGCAGGGGATAGCGGCTTTGGCTTACGGGACCAAGACTATTCCCAGGGTGGATAAAGTTGTCGGGCCGGGGAATATTTATGTAAGCGAGGCAAAGCGGCAGGTTTTTGGTATGATTGATATTGATATGATTGCCGGGCCCACGGAGCTGGTGATTATTGCCAACCGTTTCAGCGATCCGAAATTCATTATTGCCGATTTGCGCGCGCAGGCTGAACACGCAAAAGGCCTGGCGATATTAATCACTAACTCCAAGGCATTGGCTAAGGAGGTAAAGTCCCAGCTGGACGGGGATAATGGTTATATCATTCTGACCAAGAACTTAAAACAGGCCTGTGAAATTTCAAATAAAATCGCTCCGGAGCATTTAGAGATACTGGTGCAGAACCCTAAGGGGTTGTTAAGGAATATAAAAAATGCCGGGGCAATATTCTTGGGGCCTTACAGCCCTGCTGCGGTGGGGGATTATGTTGCCGGGCCCAGCCATGTTTTACCGACAGGCGGCACAGCCAGGTTCTTTTCCGGCTTAAGCGTGTCTGATTTTGTGAAGAGCTGCCATATTATCAGCTATTCCAAAAAAGCGCTGGAGAAAATGCGCGAGCCGCTGGAGAAGATTGCCGGGATTGAAGGATTGCAGAAGCATGTGGAATCGGTGAAGAGCAGATTTTAATAAGCGGGTCCTGTCGCAGGCTGCCCTTTGTCGGCAATTGCCTCCAAAGGATCAGCCTGCGCCACCCGCTTATGTAACTGGCTTTACCGTTTGGATAGAAAGAGAGAGGAAATGAAGAAAAGAAGCGCGACAATAAAAAGAAAAACTAAAGAGACGGAGATTACTGTTAAATTGTCAATTGGCGGCCAGGGTAAAGCGAAGATTGATACCGGCATAGGCATATTAGATCATATGCTGGAGTTGTTTAGTTTTCATGGTTTATTTGATCTGGATATCCGCGCCAAAGGTGATCTTCGGGTGGATATTCACCACACTAATGAGGATATCGGTATTGTTTTGGGCGATGCTTTTAAGAAAGCCCTTGGAGATAAGAAGGGGATTAAAAGATTTGGTTCTATCTCTGTGCCTATGGAGGATGTGGTCGCTAATGTGGTAGTAGATATCAGCGGTAGGGGATTTTTTAACGGCATAAAGAGGGAACTTAAATTCTCTGGGAAAACGCCGGTTAAAGAATATTCTTTTGAGTATGCTGATCATTTCTTTGAGGCATTTGCCAAAAGGCTAGGAATGAATTTGGGTATCAAGATATCCGGAGTTAATCCTGACATACATACAATGCTAGAGCCAGTCTTTAAAGGTTTGGGTATTGCTTTGGATCAAGCCACGCAAATTGACCCGCGCAGGAAAG
>JAQUSM010000156.1 GCA_028715095.1 Candidatus Omnitrophota bacterium | reverse complement strand
ATGTATTTAGAAGATTTCCTAATACGGATAGTTGTAAACGCTGGTTGTACGCATTATTAACAGAAAGAAGCTTGGTGAACAACAAAACTACTGAATACGAAAGTCAGCATAGTTCTTGACAGTGTGTCTAGGAAGTTAAGCTTGATATTCTACCGGCTAATATGATACAATCTAACCATAACAAAGGAGGAGACATGAGGAGGATGTTTTTCTTACCGGTTGCCGCCTTATTCTTGTGCGGGTGTGCTACTGTGAAAGTTTCCAGCATGACGGCGGATAATAGAATGAATTTATCGCATCTTTCACCCGGGATGAGCAGGTCAGAGGCGTTGTCTGTTATGGGCACCGGAAACTGTGTATATAACTGCGATATGGCTTCTACTAAACCATCAATTAATGTCAGGTTAAATAATCCTTATCGCACCGAGACGATCCAAACAACAGGCAAGACCCTGGAGGTAATTTATTATATAACCGATTTAAAGAACAGTAATTGCGTGGTTGACGATGACGGATTAACTCCTCTGGTCTTTGAAAATTCCAGGCTCATAGGCTGGGGAAACAATTTTTTACTGGAAGCGGCTCCTGAGATACAAAAGAAACAGCAGCCGTCAGAACGGCAGGTAACGATGAAAACTGAATTAAACAGCATGGTAACAAAGGCTCAAGAACCGCAGCAGGAAAAGAAATAGGTTAAGCTTTTTAAATAGTCAAAGAAATTAAAGGCCAGGATCGTTATTTTTAATCCCGGCCTTTTTATTTATAGCATTTTTCCGAATGTATCTAGAAAATGGTTTAATATGGGAATGGCGGAGAAGGGGGATTTTTCTGTTCAAGGGTATGAATATCGAAATGAAGTTTTCTTAATTGTTTGGCGACTCCAGCGGTTAAGGCAACAATTCCGAGAGTAATAAATCCTCCTGTGGTTACGCAAGGAACTGTTCCGATTAAAGCAGCCAGCATTCCGCTTTCAAAAGCTCCTAATTCATTTGAAGCGCAGACGAAGATCCAGTTAGCTGAAGCGATCCTTCCGCGTAACTCATCGGGCGATAACAGCCTTACCATTGAGCGCCTGATTACCATACTGATTCCGTCAAAAACTCCGCTAAAAAATAAAGCAGATATGGATAATAGGAAATTCCTAGAGAAGGCAAAGATAATGATGCTCATTCCGAATCCGGAAATTGCCAATAGTAAATTACGTCCTGCACGTTCAATTGGAGGATGACGGGTAGCTATCAGGGTTATTATTAATGCTCCGAGTGAAGGAGCGGCATTCAATAATCCTAATCCTTTTGCTCCTACATGCAGGATATCGTTGGCATAAATCGGTAGCAATATAATGGCGCCGCCAAAGAAAACAGAAAATAGATCTAATGTCATGGCAGCCCAAAGCGCTGGGTCTTAAAAACGAAGCTCCATCCTGCGCCTATACTTTTAAACAGAGGGTCTTTTTTACGGGTTTGGGGTAAAGGTTTTGATGCTATTGCCAGGGTGAATATCCAGGAAAGGATAAAGCCGCCGGTTATCATAAGGTAGGCGCCCGGAGCTCCCCATGCCTCGAATATGAAACCGATTGCCGCAGGGCCCAGCACAGAACAACTAATCCAAGTGCTGCCTATCCATGAAGATGCATTAACGGTAAGATGTTTAGGAACGACTTGAGCTTCAAAAGCGGTATTAGCCGGATCTGCGAATCCCCGCGCTACTCCGGCAATAAAAATCATTGCATAAAGGCCTAATAGTGAATTTATGTGCGTTTGCCACGATATTATGGCTAAGATGATTGTGCACAGGCAGGAAGCCGCCCGGGTTATTAAGATGATTGTGCGGCGATTGATATGGTCTGCAACATAGCCTCCAAAAGGAGCAATGGAGATTGCCGGAATAGCTTCTACAAGCCCCAGCCAGCCTAGGGACAGAGGGTTGTGTGTTATATTGTATATTTGAAAACCAATGACGACAGCTAGGGCCCGGCTAGCCAATGTGAAGAAGCCCACAGAGCCTATAAAAAGACGGATATCGGCTATTTTCAGGGCATCTCTAAAATCTCGGGATTTATTATTTTGGTTACTCATGAGAAGTATATTTATAATACTCTCTTGATGAGCTGTCAAACAATAATGTGCGATATAAAACATTGCCTGGCAGTTATTTTATTGTTATAATAATTAGCTTAAATAAAGAGGTTAAATTATGCCGTTAGAACACTTTAAGGTTACCGGAACAGCTGTTTTTCAGATCTTTCTTTTAGCGGCAATAGGGTATTTGCTGGTTAAAAGGAATTTCTTAAGCGAACAGGGAGCGGATGCCGTAAGTAATTTGGTTATGGATGTTACCTTGCCGGTGCTTATTTTCTGTCAATTGATTAGAGATTTCTCATTTATTGCTTATTCAAATTGGTGGGTTTTTCCTTTAATCAGTATCGCGGTTACGGCTATCGGTTTATTGGCAGGATTCCTGTTCTCTTTTTTAATCAAAGGAGAGCAGCATAAACTGCAATTCATTAGCTTGGCAGGATTTCAGAATTCAGGTTACCTGCCGATTGCTTTAGCAGCTGCTTTACTCTCCGGTAGCGAACTTAGCGCGATGTTCATTTATCTATTTTTATTTTTGGCCGGTTTTAATCTGGTGATGTTTTCCGTCGGTGTACATATACTTAATTTTCACAAAGAAAGAAAATTCAACTGGTCGAATCTGTTAAGTATGCCGGTTATAGCCACATTAGTTAGCCTTATAGTTATAGCTTTGGGTTGGAATAAACTTGTGCCGGATGCGGTAATCAAGCCGTTAAGGATGCTGGGGGATAGCACTTTGCCTTTGGCGATGCTGGTAGTTGGTGGAAATTTAGCCGAGTTAAATCTTAAGAATATAGACAAGAAAACAATGTTTCTTTTGATTCTATTAAAGATGATTTTACTGCCTACTTTAGGCTTTGTGGTAGTAAGTATTTTGGGTATTTCTAAGCTGATAGGGTTACTTATTCTTATCCAATTAGCCATGCCTTCGGCAGTGACATTGTCGGTAATCCTGAGGAACTATAAGAAAGAAGATCTTTTAGTTAGATCG
>JAQUSM010000023.1 GCA_028715095.1 Candidatus Omnitrophota bacterium | reverse complement strand
CCGGTTCAACGAAGTAGCGATTCCTGAGCCTATTGCCGTGCCATCCTCGACCAGGCCTGTTTTAACCCTGTCCAGATTATCCAGCAGCCAGCCGTAATCCAGGGTCAAAGGGCAAACCGTGTATGCCCGGGAAGCAAAAGCCACGATAGCGATGCGGTCATTCTTCCTGCCCATGATAAAATCCCTGACCACATTCTTAACAACCTCTATCCTGCTTTGCCTTTGCCCGCCTAATTTAAAATCTTCGGCAAGCATACTGGTTGAACAATCAATCGCCAAAACTATATCTATGCCTTCAGATTGAATTTTGGAATCAGCTACCGGAGTTTGCGGTCTGGCCAACGCCAATATCAAGAAGAGAACTGCCAGTAACCTCAAATAAACCAGATTCTGGCTCAACTTAAGCTTAAGAGAACCTTTTAATTTCCCCACCAATTCTCCCGAGGAAAATTTCAAGGCGGCTGCCGCAGCCGGTTTCTTCCGGCTGTACAAGAAAAGCAGCATTATTAAAGGTATAAGGATTAAAATAAACGGGTCATGCAGATTCATTTTCTTTTGTCTGGTCTATAAAATTCTTTGCTGAATTAAAAATGGAATTTATTTCATCCGCCGAAGGCGCGTATTTGGCGAATTTTACAAGGTCACAGCAAAGCAGGAACTCTTTCAGCAGGTTTTTGTGTTCACTGATTAACTCCGCGGCCTCTCTGGCGCTGGAGAGAAACTCTTCAGTAGTCATCTCGGGCGCCCTAAGCTTAAATCTATTCTCCAGATAATGCCTGATAATGTCCGAAACCTCCGAATAATATTCTTTAATTAACCCTCGGCTAATATAATCTTTTGCTCGCAACTGCTCAAGCTGCGCATAAGCAACTTCATGAGCAGGCTTCTTGGGAGTAATCATTCCTTCTTTATTTTTTTTCAAAAAATATCCGGCTAATAAACCCGAAATAACCAGGAGCAATAAACCTGCCAGGATAAGGTATTTATTTATTGCCGAAGGCAGTCCTACCGGGCCCTTTATATCCCGCATCTGAATATTATGGCCGGACTCGCCCAAAAGGCTTTTTACCTCTATGGGTACTTCACCAGTTTCAATCTGGCTCCATTCCGGATCATTCCTTTTCTTATATTTAATCTTAACCTTAGGGATAATGGTTTTTCCTGTAATATACGTATCCAGAATATACCATTGAGATATTCTTTCTTTATTAAAAAAAACACTTCTTTTTGAGCCAAAATCCTTGATCGCGAAATTACCTAAATCCTGGCCGAACGCAAACGGTTCAACCTCAACATCTTTATCCTTTTCAATAAAGATTGTATATTTTATTTTATCCCCGATTGCTACGGTTGCCTTATCCACCGTTGCCTTAACCGTAATGGGCAAATCCGGGCCTTTCTTTTCTTTGACGCAGCCGGATAATGCCGCGGTTACAAAAAGAACGCTTGCCCACAAGAATAATATTCTATTTCTTGGCTTTCTCATTTTCTATTTTCGGTTGGTACAAAATTTCAACCTCCTGTTGCTCCAAAGCTTTATTCAAAAAGGACTGTACAATCTGCTGCTCTTTCTGCTCGCGATATTCTCCTTCAACCCGGTCTTTTACTTCTTCAAAAGCCCTCTCCTTCTCCGGCTCCTTCTCATTAATAATAAACATATATAATTTATCTTTGATCTTAAGCGGACCTACAAGTGTGCCTTTTTCCTGCTTAAAGATACTATCTACCGCCTCCTTTGATTCTCCTATATCTTGCGAAATCAAAGTAGAGCCCTTCTGGATCCATTGCTCTATTCTTTTGCCTTTTCCATTTCTTAACTGAACAGACACCTCTTCGCTTTTAGCCGGATCGCTAAGTTCAAGAAAAGACACCTTGGCCATTGCGGGGATACTGTATTTATCCTTATTAGCCTTATAATACAGCAAGATATCCTCAGGGGTAGTTTTTAATTCCTTCCTTATCTCCTCCCCCAGCAGCTCCTGCAAGACAAGCTGCTTTTTAAAATCTTCAACAGCGCCGCGGATCTTGATATCTTTATCCAGGCCCAGCTTCTTGCCTTTCTCATAAAGCACCTCCGTGGCTACGTATTCCCGGATAAACTTCAATTTAGCGTCATTGCTATTTAACCCTTTTCTTACCTGCTCGGGAAGCCGGTTAATAACCATATCAATTTCATCATTCGTGATTTCTCTTTTACCGATCCTGACGGCGATCTTTTCATTACTTTGTACGGCTGGTTTTATGGATGTCCGGCTTTCTAATTCATATTGTGCCTGCTGGCTTAATCCTAAGCTCTCTAAAGCGCTGACTATTTTCTGATTCAAATCCTGCTTATATTCAGGATTTGGATCAAGAAGTTCGCTTTTATAAAAACTGGCCAACGCTTTTTCATATTCTTTTAAATCCATATAAATATTGCCCAGTTTATTGCATATGCTGGCCAAATCTTTGCTGTCAATTCCTCCTCTTCTTATATAGGCCTCAAATTCCTGCGCCGCATTGGCATATAAGCCTTTGGAAAGCAAGGTATTGGCATACTCCAGCTGCATCTTATCTGTCCATGCTGGCTTCTGGTTGTTATTTACATGGCCGGTAAAATTTCCTGCAAGAAACAACCCGGATACTATCAACAGGATAATTATAACTGAAATAATTTTTAATTTATTCTTCATCTTGTCCTCAATCTCCTCTCCCTCGTCCTAAAGAACCTATACAAGCTCTGTGAATAAGGCATATCTGTTCTTATATCGATAGCATCTACGTTTATTGAACGGAACAATTTATCTCTTTCTTCCTGCCTTTGCCTGGCATCCTGGCTGTATTTCTTGCGCAGCCCGGAATCTGATGTATCCACCATAAAAGTCTGCCCGCTTTCTAAATCCTCTAATTTTACTATTCCGACGTCGGCAAGCTCAAGCTCGCTTGGGTCGGTTACGGTTATAGCTACAATATCATGGCGCTTATTACTTACTGCCAGCATTTTCTTAAAATCAGGGGAATAAAAATCAGAAATGACAAAAGTGACTGTCTTGCGCGTAGTAACCTTGTTTAAGTATTCCAGAACCGCCGCGATATCTGTTTTCCTGCCTTTAGGCTTAAAGTATAACGCCTCGCTGATAATACGCAAGACATGGCGCAGGCCTTTACGCGCCGGGATAAACTTTTCGATTTTTTCGGTAAAGGCGATAAAGCCCACTTTATCATTGTTTTTTATAGCGGCCAGCGCCAGCACCGAACAAACCTCAGCCGCAAGCTGCATCTTAAGCTGGTTTCTCGTCCCGAAAAAAGAGGAAGGCGACATATCCAGGATAAGCATCACCGTTAATTCCCTCTCTTCTACAAACTTCTTTATATAGGGGCTCCCCATCCTGGCAGTAACATTCCAGTCTATGGAACGTATCTCATCCCCCGGCTGGTACTCCCGCACCTCCTCAAATTCCATACCCTTGCCTTTAAACACGCTCTGGTACTGGCCGGCAAACACATCGGTAACCATGCGGGAGGTAGTTATCTGGATACGGCGGATATTTTTCAGGACTTCCTTAGGAATCATATTTGTTTTTAAGGAACCTCTACATCCGTGAATATCTTTTTAATTATATCCTCTGAAGTCTTTTCTTCAGCCTCTGCTTCATAGCTTACAATTACCCTGTGCCGCAATACATCCGGGCCGATGGATTTTACATCCTGAGGAGTAACATATCCCCTGCCTTGAATAAAAGCGTAGGCTTTAGAGGCCAGCATAAGATAAATACTGGCCCTTGGAGAGGCGCCATATTGTATAAGCCCCTCAAGCTCATTAAGCTTGTATTTTTTCGGCTCCCTTGTGGCAAAAACTATATCCAGGATATATTTCTCTATTTTTTCATCCATATAGACTTCATCTACTACGCTGCGCGCCCTGACAATATCCTGCGGCTCTACGACTGGCTTGACCTCAATCCTATTTTCAGTGAAACCCATGCGTTTCAGGATCTTATGTTCTTCTTCAATATTCGGGTAAGTTATATTAATTTTAAGCATAAACCTGTCAACTTGGGCCTCAGGGAGAGGGTAGGTGCCTTCCTGCTCTATCGGATTTTGGGTAGCCATAACCAAAAAGGGTTCATCCAGCTTAAAAGTATTCTCTCCTATAGTAACCTGTCTTTCCTGCATCGCTTCAAGAAGCGCGCTTTGCACTTTTGCCGGAGCGCGGTTTATCTCATCAGCCAAGATAATATTAGCAAATATCGGCCCTTTCTTGGTAGAGAATGCCCCGTCTTTGGGATTATAAATAAGCGTACCAATCAAATCCGCGGGCAACAGGTCAGGGGTAAACTGTATCCTTTGGAATTTTGTGTTTATAACTTGGGCCAATGTTTTAATAGATAATGTCTTGGCTAAACCGGGGACACCCTCAACGAGTATGTGTCCGTTGGCAAATAAACCCACCAACAGCCTCTCAACCAGGCTTTTTTGGCCGACAATAACTTTGCCTATTTCAGCAATCAGGTTTTGCACAAATAAGCTCTCTTTCTGGACTTTCTCGTTAATAGCAGTAAGGCCTGTATTCATGTTTACCTCCCTTTTATTGTTTTATCAGGAAATTATAAACATAAAATTAATACTTTTTTAATATTTTGTCAACAAAAAAAATCCTCAAGACGCTTTATCTAACTCTATATATGCCTAGAGGTTATGAAACAATTACTTTTTTCTGAATTTAAATAATTAATTTGTAACTTGATGAGATTAGACCGGTTATATAAAACGTCTTTGCTACTTTTGTTTAAATTGAATATATTTATCTATTTTCTCGATCAAGCGCCCTATTTCGATCGGCTTCTCCATATAATCCACTACTCCGACCCTATAGGCCTTATACTTATCCGCATCTTTAGCCAACGCGGAAATGATAATAATAGGTATGGCCTTGCCGATTATATCTTTATTCAGTATCTCGCAAACCTCAATCCCCTTTGTTCCGGGCATAATGATATCAAGCAGGATAATATCGGGCTTAAAGCCATGCACCTGGGATATGATATCATTGGCATTTGACAAAGCCAGAACTTCGAATTTTCCGGTTTCCTCTAAATTAGATTTCAGCAACTTGGTAAAATCCACTTCATCATCAACGACTAATATTTTATTTTTAGGCATCTCTGGCCTCCTTTTTAACCTTAGGTTTACTCATCCCGGGATTATCAGCCAGGATCTCTTTTATCGTATTATAAAGCTTTGTGTGTTCAAAAGGCTTTGTAATTATTCCATCGGCCTTGGCTATGTCTAAAGCAGTGACCGTGCTTGGATCATCATGGTAAACAGAACAAAGCACTACCGGAGAATTAGGCCGCATATCCTTAAGCGCATTGAGTACATCCCTGCCGTTTAACCCGGGCATTTTGAAATCCGTAATCACTAAATCAAATTCTGTTTCTTTCGCCTTTTTTAGGCCTTCTTCTCCGGAATAAGCGGTAGTCACCGCGTATTCTCCGGTATTCTCCAAATTTGATTTCAATAAAATACAAAGGTTTTTCTCGTCATCTATGACTAATATCTTTTTCTTATCCATGCTCTTGCTCCTTTTGCTCATCCGCGGGTAACTTCAAGGTAATGGTTACTTTGGTCCCTTTGCCTGGCTGGCTTTCAACATCGATTAAACCCTTATGCATGTCCACTATACTCAAACACACACCCAAACCTAAACCCGCTCCCCCTTTAGGTCCTTTAGTAGAGAAAAATGCATCGAATATCTTCTTTAAGTTTTCTTCGGAGATCCCTGCGCCAGTATCTTCAATCTCGACTATTAAAGCTTCTTCTCCCGCGCTGAAATAATCTACCTCTTTATTCATCCTGGATTTCTCGGGCCTTTCTAATCTCTTCGTATAACTACGTACAATAATTTTACCATTATTATCAATAGCCTGCGCGGCATTCACCAGGATATTGATAAAGACCTGCTCCATTTTATTCTTGTCAATTCTCGCTTTGGGGTTATTTTTCCCCATTTCTTTAATGATCTGCACACCGGAAAACCTGGCTGAAACCTGCGCTAAATTTATTGAACTTTCTAACACCGAGTTTATATCTTCCTGTCTCAACTCCAGCTTGGTAGACTTTGAGAAATCAAGCAACCCGTTGATAATTTTATCTGCCCTGATTATGCCGTCTTTCATCATCTCCAGGACCTCATGGGAATCCTTCTCCTGGCCCGCTATCTTATTCTCCAGATAATTTATGCCCTGTAAGATTATTCCTAAAGGATTTTTGACTTCATGGGCGACCCCGCTGGCTAGCTGGCCTATCGCGCCAAGTTTAGCTACCTGTATCATCATCTCCTGCGCCTGTTTTAACTCTGCCAGGCTCTTCTCCAGGGCGGCCCTGATAATATTATTATCCTCCAGCATGCTGATCATCAAATCATACGTTTTCTCCGTCTCTTTCAACTGGGCGTTTAATTCCCGGGCCTGTTTCTCCAGTTTATCCCTGGACTGTTCGAGCATGCACTCCACCTGCTTACGCTCGGCAACCTCCGTAATCAAGGCCTCCTTGGAAACCAGGGTTTTGCGCAGCGTATTAATCATTGAGTTAAAAGAGTCCGCGAGATCCTCAAGCTCATCCCCGCTTCTTATATTTAAGTAATAATTAAGGTTCCCTCCGGCAATCTCACGCATACCCAGACGCATCCTTTCAATAGGCTGTATCAATAACCGGAAAAACAAAAAGCTAAAGTATATCGACAAAATCACCAATATCCCGAACAAGACTATGGAATACAGCAAAAGAACAAACTCCTGGCCCGCGAACACCTCTTTGGCGTCCTGCTCGACAGAAGCGATCCATCTTACCCCTCGTTTTAGTAAAGCTTCATTAGGCACAATCTCCCATGAAATTAAGAAAGTATTTCCCGAATCATGAGAAACATATGAGGCTGATTGGAAGACTTTCTTAGATTGCATTTCTTTAATAACATTCCATTCAGGCAAGATTAAATTCTTGTTTAATTTAGCAAGCCTATGACCGCTTTGGCATACGAGCTTTCCGTAATTATCAAACAAAAACGCCCGGCCGGTGGAACCTATTTCAAATTTAGAGACCACTTCAGAAAACTTTAAGGTATTGTAAATTACCTTACAGACACCGATTACCTCTAGATCCTTGCTGTAGACCGGCACTGAAATGGTAATCGACCAGTTGTTGCTGGACTCGTCAAATTCCATATCGCCGATAAAAACATTCCCTTTACCGGCGTTAAATGTTTTCTGCCACCATTCTTCATCCGCCTGATAGAAATCGCTTGTCTTCTGCGAAGCCACCACCAGCCCGCCGTATCTATCGGTAAAAAATATCTCGGAAACATTACCTGCCTCAACAATCTTCTTAAGGCGCAGGCTAAGCTGAGTATGAATATATTTATCCAATACGGGACTGTCGGGGGATAACTGCGCCCATTCCTTGTCTTTCTTTGCAAAATATTCCGGCATATTCTTAACAGGAATCGCAGAATACCCGAGATTTGCATCCATAATAACCGCGCCCCAGATACTCGGGCTTTCCACGTTATTTTCTAATTTCTTGACCTCAGACTCAATCATCTCACCAACGGAATTAGCCATTAATCGCACTATGGACTGCTGATTGCTGAAAATAATCTTCCTCAGCATAAATACCCCTGATAAATACTGCATTAGCACGCTGGCTCCGAGAAGGATCAAGCTGAATAATATAATAAAAAACAAGAACTTGCGCCTGATCCCTCCGATCAAACGCGCTCTTGTTTTATGCTTATAAAAAACACCTGTCATGCCAAAAGCTCCTGCGGCCATAAGGATAGCGCACAACACCCTGATAATTTGTACGGGAAAACCGAATATTCTGATGAAATTATCATAGTTTATCAGCGATGCCGGGAAGAAATTTGCCTTCGGCACAATAAGCCCTGAAACAACAGCATATATACCGCTGGTAAAGATAAAAATTAACGAGCTTAATAAAACAAACCCCGGTAATTCTTTTTTGTGTAAAACCAGACGGCTAAAGATATCAATTATGACGAGGATTAACCCCGGCAAACAAATAAAATAACGCGCCATTATACCGGCAACCGCTACGCCTTTACCTGTACAATAAGTTAAAGCCAACGGCAATAAACAAACAACCGGCAAGAATATAAGCCATTTGTATTTTGGATGCCGCTCAAGAATATTAAGCACGCCGAATAAAACTATAAAAACAAAAGAAACAGGCAAAAGGATTGCCGATATAATTACAAATAACCTGGCATTAAACGGTCCGCCAGCCTGAATAAACATATCAACCCATTCGCTGATTCCATGAATAAGCCCGAATATGGCAAGCGCCCAGAAATTCTTTAAGATACCCAGGAGATCCTCATTCTTGGGGATAGCTAATAAAATCATCCCCATAAGAATAAATACAAGGCCATAAAGAAATAATACTGCTATCATTTAACCTTTCCTAATTTCTGCTCGAGCTCTTTTATCTGCATCTTAAGCTCCAGGATACGTTCCTCCCTGCCGACAGAAGCTTTATAAAAAACTTCCAACTCATGCAGGTCTTTTTTTAGCTTCTGCTCTGCCTGTTTAAGCTCGGTAATATCGCGGCCATAAAGATTAGCGTAACCGGATTCAATAATTGGGGCGACATAAAAAGAATATACATGATCACTGTGTTCGAGCTCGCATTGCTGTTCTAAGCCGCTCTCTAATGCCTTAAAAACCAAATCCCGTAATACAGGAAAGACTATTTTCCCAATTTGCAGGTGCCAATTTACCAGCTTCTTTAAACCTGCCTGATTTACAAAAAGCAGCTTACCGTCTCTATCAATACGCAGGACAGGGCTGGGATCTTCAGTGGTAAATTTTGCCAGACTCTTAATCTCTTCTTCTGCCTGTTTACGTTTTGTAATGTTAGAATAAATCGATACCACGAGCCCGGAAGGCAGCCTTAGCACATAATTCTCAGTCCAATGCTCTATCCGCTTATCTTTATAGAGAATACCGGGCAGGTATTCCGATGCCCCTGTGCGCCAGACCCGGCGCAAGACATCCAAAAGGCCAATCTCTGCAGTTGCCGGAAATACCTCAGTCACTCTCTTGCCGATAATATCTTTACGGTTAATCCGGGAAATTTCCTCGCCTTTTTTATTAAGATTTACAAATACAAAGTTTCCCTCTTCTTCAGACGCCTTAAAAATAGCCACTCCATCCGTAAGGTTTTCAAATAGTTGCTGAAAACTTTCCTCACTGCGCTGCAGGGCCATCTTGGATATCGCAAGCTGTATCTTCTCTTGCTCACCCCTATACTGGAAGAACAAAAATGTTCCCAAGACGATGGAAACCAGCAAAGTAATAACCAATGGCGCCAGGGAATGGTAAATAATTACCCCCATCCAATTACGCGCGTCAATATCCATGCCAAGTATAGCAATAATTTTTCCGGTTTCCGGATTGGTAATCGGCACTAGAGCGCTTACCCATTTGCCCCAGCGGTCGGATGCCGGGCCCTCAACAACCTCTTTGCCTTTCGAAAAAACATTTAATAAGGCAGGAGAGGTTTCGGTATACACCTGGCCGGGAGGAGAGTAATCTTTGGAATCCTGCGGCTCGGAATCCACAAAAAAGAAAACCTCCCCATCGGGCCGCTGGCCCATTAAATAGATAAAACGGTACTTAGAATTAATAGAACAGACCGAGGCTAATTGTTCTTTAAGCCGCTGATAATCCGGAGAATTAAGGTCAGCTTCAGAGCCGCTTAAACTTAAGACGCGTTTTACGTTGACAGCCTTTTCCAGTATCTGCGCCTGAATAATAAATTCTTCGCGCGTGCGCTTTTCTTCCAGGTAAAAGGCAATACTGCTAAAGACTACCCCCGCAATCAAAATAGCAAAAATCACGATTAGCACTATTTTATTAATTCCTTTTTGATTATTCATAATATTGCCTCATAAAAAACTCAAGTCATCTTGTGCTTCAGACACAAAAAGCTTGAGTGTAAAAACTAACCATCTTCACCCCATTTTGAGCGGTTATTATTGTTTATTAATATACCACATAGCCCATACTTATCAAGACGTTTTATTTAACTCTATATATATCTTAAGGTTATAAAACAATTCTTTCTTTTTTTCTTCTCCTATCTGTTGGTTTTGGGTTTGATTCTAAATATCTCAACCGCCTCCCGGATAAGCAGCGCAGCTAAGAATAAAAGAATTACGCCGATAAACCCCAGCAGGCTGAATTTATACTGCAGGATTACGATGAACAATGCCCATAAAGTCATTAACAGCATAAATACCATCGGCAATACCACAAACCAGACCGGTTTGCCTTTTTTCTTCAACCAAACGCTGATTACCATCAACGCCAAGCCTGCCAATAATTGGTTAGTAGCCCCAAAAACAGGCCAGATAATCTTCCAGGCAGGAACAATATTACCATAAGCATCTTTAAGCTTTATCAAAACAAATATAGCCGGCAAAGACAATGTCGCTGCTGTCGCCATATAACGGAAGTTTTTACGTTCCATATTGAAGAATTCCTGAAGAATATACCGCGCCAGCCGGGTGGCGGTATCAAGGGTAGTCAAAATAAACGTAGACAAGGCTAATATGCCGAAAGAATTTCCATATTTTTCCGGAATGCCAAATACAGAAAAGAATTTCCCCATACCGGCTCCGTAGATAGAAAGCGGGCCCCCTTTAGTCAACGGATCATTTATACCGATTATCATAATAGTACTAAGGGCAATTACCGCGACTAATCCCTCTACCAACATTGCTCCATAACCTATTGGTAATGCATGAGTTTCTTTCCTGATTTGTTTGGAAGAAGTGCCGCTTGCCACAATCGAATGAAACCCGCTGATAGCCCCGCAAGCCACGGTCACAAATAAAAGCGGAAACATCGGACCTATGTCAGGTGAAACCCAACCGTTAAAAACCGGGTATTTCAGGCTAAATCCGCCAAAAAGAATCCCCAAAAATCCGCCCAGTATAGATCCATACAGCAAGAAGCTTGAGAGATAATCCCTCGGCTGCAACAATATCCAGACCGGAGTAACCGAAGCAATAAAACAATAAATAATTAACACAATACTCCAGGTTTTTACGCTATCGCCGAATAAAGCAGGAATGCTGTTAAGCGGCAGGAGCTGCCCCAGCCAAACGCAAAAAAAGAGCAAGGAAACAAATATCCCCGTAGCCCAGCGAAGCGGGATCTTTAAACGGTAAAGCGACACTCCGAATCCGATAGCAAGTATTACGAATAATACCGAAGAAGTAGCTACCCCGCCGTCAGCTTTAAAAGTCACAGCCGTCAGG